>JBBQNC010000062.1:0-13639 GCA_038329555.1 Thermoanaerobaculia bacterium | reverse complement strand
CGAGACCCCGCTGCACGACGAGCAGCACGAGCGCCGCGACGGCGAGCCGCTGCGGAGTCCGGCACCAGGAGAAGGCCGCGGCGGCGAGGAGACACCCGGGAACGAGCTCGAACGCGAGCTGACTCAGGACGAACGCATCCGGGAGACCTCGCTCCCGGAACAGTCCGCGCGCGAAGGCGAAGGCAGCGGCGCCCGCGAGAGCGACGCACGTCACCACGCTCGCGGCGGCGACGTCATGCGCTCTGCCGGCGCGGGCGAGATCCTCCGCGCCCAGTGCCGCGAGACCCGCGAGACCGAACGCCGCGAGGAACACGAGCCGGTAGTTGAGAGACAGGGCGAAACCCGGCAGGAGCGTCAGGAGATCGATCAGCCCGGGCGCGCTCGCGCCGAGCAGGAGTCCCGCCAGCGCGCACGCGGCGAAGAATCCCCGTCCCGGCCGGCGGCCCGCGAGCCCGGCGGCGGCGAGCGGGAAAAGGATCGCCCCCGCGTAGGCGAGGGGCATCCCCGAGCCGTCCGCGCGCTCCGCCTGCACGGGGCTCTTCCCGTAGATCCCGTGGGCGAAGGGCAGCAGGGCGGGCAGGAGCCGGCGGCCCGACTCGAGCGCCGCGACGGACTGCGACGCCGCGCCGGCGTCGACCTGAGCGCGGCGCGTCCGATACTCCGCGGTGTGGGGGATGGCTTCGAGGAGGGGAAGGAGCTGCGGCGCGGCGAGCAGGAACGCGAGGGCGCCGGCGCCGAGCGCGTTGCGGAGCGGGCGCAGCGCGTTCGAGCGCCGCACGGCGAAGAGCTCCGCCAGAAAGAAGACGCCGGCCGCCGCCGTCGAGTGGAAGAAGCTCTCGGGGTGCCCTCCCGCGAGCGACAGGAGCAACGCCGTGACCGTGAGGGCGACACCGCAGCGCCCCCGGCGCGCGATCCGCCGCAGGCCGAGCAGGAGAAGCGGGAACGTGGCGGTCGAGGGGCCGACGCTCCAGCCGTTCCAGAAGACGAGGTACGTCGAGAGCCCCCACGCCGCGGAGCCGATCAGGGCGGATGTCTCCGAGACGGCGAGATCGCGGAAGAACAGATACGCGGCGAGGAGACCCAGGAAGAGCGTGAACGCGCAGGAAAACGTCCACGAGAGCGGAAGCGGGAGGAGGATCCCCGCCCACGTCGACGGGTGGAAGATCCCCGCCTGGGCCGCAGCCAGGAGCGGGTTTCCCCCGAGGACGAAGCGATTCCAGAACGGAAAGCGTCCGTTGGCGATCGCTTCCCGGACGGCGGCTCGCCAGGGGATGTTCGCGAACGCGAGATCGGAAAGGATGGGGTTGGCCGGCGGCGAGGCCGCAACGACGCGGCTCCCCGCGGAGACCGCAGCGCCGCGCCAGGGCACGTAGCCGGCGTAGAAGTCGGCCGGCCCGTAGAGCTCCCCGCGCGCCATCGCCTTCCCGGTGAAGAGGAGGGGCAGCAGAAAGAGCGCGAGCGCGGCGCGTCGGGAGACCTCCCCCGCGAACCGTCGCGCGAGCCACACGGCCGCGATCCCGGCGCCCGCGTATGTCAGCCAGAGCGCGACGATCTCGACTCTCAGGGTGTGCGGATTCTACCCGCCCGGCCCGCTTTCCAGGGCTGTGGAACGGATGTTGAAAGGCAGCCTTCCGTGATGGGCAAGATCGGGAAGTACGAAATCCTCCGGAAGATCGGAACCGGTGGATTTGGCACGGTTTACGAGGCTCTCGACCCGCTCATCGAGCGGCGCGTGGCGCTGAAGACGTGCGAGGTCGCCGATCCGGAGATGCGCGCGCGCTTCTTTCAGGAGGCCCGCCTGGGAGGGAGCCTGCGCCACCGGAACATCACGACGGTGTTCGACTTCGGGGTCGAGGGCGACACCGCGTTCATCGTCCAGGAGCTTCTGGACGGCGAGGACCTCGACCGCACGATCGGGCGCCGTCCCGGCCTCTCGCTGCTCGAGAAACTGCGCATCCTGCTCGGCGGGGCCTACGGCCTCGAATATGCGCACAACGCGGGGATCGTTCATGGCGACGTGAAGCCCGGCAACATCCGCGTCCTGGAGGACGGCACCGTTAAATTGATGGACTTCGGGATCGCCCGGTCCATCCGGGTGGAGGCGGGACACACCCGGACGGGGGTCCAGATCGGCACGCTCGCCTACCTCGCCCCCGAGAGGATTCTCGAGCAGCCCGTCGACGCGCGCTCGGACGTCTTCTCCTTCGGCGTCGTCGCCTACGAGCTCCTTTCGGGGCGCCGCCCGTTCCCGGGAGACACGCAGGAGGATCTCTTCGACCAGATCGTCCACGACGAGGCGGCGGCCCTGGAAACCGTCGCGCCCGAGGTTCCTCCGATGCTCGCCGCGATCGTCGGCCGCGCGATGCGCAAGAATCCGGCCGGACGCTACGCGGCGATGGAGGGGATGCGCAAGGATCTTCTCGCGGTCCACTACTCCCTCTTCCACGGACCTGCGCCGGCGGAGATTCCGCCGGCGGTGGAAACGAGCCCTTCGGTGTCGCCCACGACCCGGGAGTTGTGGGACCCGCCCCCGCCTCCCGCGTCGGTCCCGCCCGAGCCCACCGCGCCGGCCGGTCCTCCGGCGTTAGAGGTTCGGCGCGCCGTGCCCCGTTCGCGCGCCTTCTACGCCGCGGCGGCCGCCAGCGTTCTGCTCTCCGTCGTTTTCACCCTCGTCGTGGTGCGCGCCATCGGGAGAATTCCGACGCGGGAGGCGGGGGCCGTTTCTCCCGAGATCCCCGTGGCGAATCCCCGAGCCGCCGAAGCGACGCCTCCGCGCCACATCCCTCCGGCGCAAGAGCCGTCCTCCGCGCACGCGCAGAAGCCTGCTCCCCAGGCCTCCGCGACCACGAGCCCCGAGGCCGCGCTCGTCGGCGAGCGCAACCGGCCGGCGTCCCGGGCGATGCGCGGACCCGTGGCGCTCCCGCCTTCCCCCCGGCCAGTCGCGGGCGGGGCCTCGCGATGGACGCGGGCGGCCGAGGAGCCCGGCCTCTCCGCGGACACCCGGGCCGCCATCTACGTGTCGGGAGCCTGGGAGCGCTATCGCGCGGGCGACCCGGAGACCGCGCAGCGCCTCCTCGGATCCGCGTTCGGCTGGCGGTCCGACCTCAAGCTCGACCCGGGTCGCTACGATCCCGACTTCCTTCGGCTCGCCGACCGGGCGCGTCTCGCCCGCCGCAACGCCCTTTAACGCTCTTCTTAGCGCTCTTCCAGGTCAGGCGGGTGGGGCCACGGCACTCAGGGCTGTTGCCGGCGATTCGCGCTCTGCCATGGACGGCCGACCGGCGGGCGGCGGGCGTCCCCAAGGCCTCCGGTAGAGTAGCCGGCCATGGATCGGACCCCCGCGCTCTTCGTTTCGCACGGCGCGCCAAGTCTCGCGCTCGAGGGGGACGGCGAGTACGCGCGCGCGCTCGACGCCTTCTGCGGGCGTCTTTCCCCCCGGGCGCTCGTCGTCTTCTCCGGACACTTCCAGAAACCGCGGCCGATCCGGATCACGGCCGCCGCCCGGCCCTCCCTGATCTACGACTTCGGCGGCTTTCCCGATGCCCTGTACCGGCTCACCTATGCGGCTCCGGGATCCCCGGAGCTCGCGCGGGAGATCGCCGCTCTGCTCGAAAAGGCGGGCATCGGCGCCGAGCTCGACGAGAGCGGCGGCTGGGACCACGGCCTCTGGGTCCCCCTCCGGCTCGCGTTTCCCCGCGCGACCACCCCCGTCGTCGAGGTTTCTCTTCCCCGGGGCGCGCCTCCCGCCGAGATCCTGCGCATCGGCGCGGCGCTGTGCGAGCTGCGGGAATCCGGCGTCGTGCTGATCGGAAGCGGAGGGATCGTGCACAACCTCGCGCGCGCGCGGCTCGACGCTCCGGGCGGCGCGCCGGACTCGTGGGCGAAGGAGTTCGACGCCTGGGTCGCGGAGCGCCTGGCGAAGATGGAGATCGCCGAGCTCCTCGAGTATCGGAACCGCGCGCCGCACGCGGAGCTCGCCGTGCCGACGACGGAGCACTTCGATCCGCTCTTCGTCGTTCTGGGCGCAACGGCGGAGGACGACCGGCTCATCCCGATCCACGAGGATTTCCAGTACGAAAACCTCTCGCTCCGAAGCTTCGCGCTCGGTTAAACGGTCAGGCGGTCAGACGGCGAGGGACCCCGGGGCGGCCTGCGAGCCATCCCGCGGGCGACCTCAGAAAGGCCACCACTTCGCGGGGAGGTTCTTCGCGAGGTCGTTGTAGAGAACGACCGTCAAGAGCGCCAGGATCATCAGGAATCCGAACTGGAGAATCCGCTCCTTCACCCGCAGCGAGAAGTCGCGCCGGACGGCCCCCTCGATCAGAAGAAGGAAGAGGTGCCCTCCGTCGAGCACCGGGATGGGAAGCAGGTTGAAGATCCCGAGCTGCAGGGAGATGGCCGCCATGAGCGCGACGAGCGGAACGGCGCCCGTGCGGGCCGCTTCCCCGGAGAACTTCGCGATGTCGAGAGGCCCCGACATCGTCTTCATGCTCGCCTTGCCCCGGAAGAGCCGTCCCAGGACCGAGAGCGTCATCCGGAAGTCCGTGCCGACGCGGCGCCAGCCCTCGACCAGGGCCTGGCCGGGAGGGAATTTCTCGACGACCTCGGGAAGGTCGCCGCCCACCTGCACGCCGACCTTCCACGCGTCCCCCTCCTTGCGCGGCGTGACCATCGCCACGCCGGGCTTGCCGTCGCGGCGATAGGCGATCGGGAACGGCCCCGGCGCGGCCTGCGTGACGGCGGCGACGAACTTGTCGAGGATCTCCTCCGGAGAGCCGCGGATCGGGCGTCCGGCGACGGAGTCGATGACGTCGGCCGGCTTGAGCCCCGCGCGCTCCGCCGGCGAGCCCGAGACGACCATCGCGATCCGAGGCTGGACGTTCTTTCCCGCGTCCGGATACAGGCCGACGTCGCCCAGGTCGTACTTGCCGACGGCGCGCGGCGTCACGGTCAGGAACACGCCGAGCCCGTGCCGGTCCACTTCGACCTTCAGGGGCTGGCGGGCATTCATAGCGAAGAGGTACTGCGCGTCGCGCCACCGCGGCGTCTCGCGGCCGTCGATCGAGACGATCCGGTCGGCCGGCTGGAATCCCGCCGCCGCGCCCGGCGACTTTTCCTCGACGACCCGGATCACGGCGGGCTGGAGCTCGTAGGCCGGGACGCGAACCCCCAGCACGAACACCGCCGTGTGAAGCAGCAGCGCGAGAACGAGGTTCATCGCCGGCCCGGCGATCAGGATGAGGGCCCTCTGCCACCGTTTTCCGACCGGAGCGGCCTCTTTCGACGATCCTTCAGCGATCGTCGACTCGTCCGGCCCGAGGCCGACGACCCGCACGTATCCGCCGAGCGGAATGGCGGAGACCCGATAGTCGGTCCCCCGCCAGGTCTTGCCGAACAGGCGCTTGCCGAAGCCGATCGAGAAGACCTCGACGGGAAACCGGAACACCTTCGCCACGGCGAAGTGCCCGAATTCGTGCACGACGACGAGCACGGAAAGGACGAGGAGAAGGGCCAGGGTGTTGCCGAGAATCGTCAAACGGTGCTCCTTGCTCGAGACTTACGTATGAAGGCGCCGACGGTTCAGTTCGCGACCGCGGCGCGCGAGAGGCGGTGAATCACTTCCGAAGCTCTGCGGCGGGCCATCCGATCGATGTCCTCCGCCTCCTCGAGGGTCGACGGAGCCGGCACGGCCCCGGCGGCCGAAACGGTCTCGGAAACGACCGAAACGATCTCGGGGAACGAAATCTTCCCCGCCAGGAAGGCGGCCACGGCGACCTCGTTCGCGCCGTTGACCACCGCGGGCATCCCGCCACCCTGCCGGAGCGCCTCCTGCGCCAGCTCCACGGCGGGATACCGCTCCGGCTCGACGTCGAAAAACTCGAGCTTCTTGACGGCGACCAGATCGAGGCGGCCAAACGAGTTTTCGAACCGATCCGGCCACGTCATCGCGTAAACAATCGGGAACTTCATGTCGTTCTTGGCGAGCTGGGCGATGAGCGAGCCGTCGGCAAACTCCACGAACGAATGGATCACGGACTGTGGGTGGAGGACGACCGCGATGCGCTCCGGAGGCAGGCCGAAGAGGAAGTGGGCCTCGATGATCTCGAGGCCCTTGTTCATCATCGTCGCGGAATCGATCGTGATCTTGGGTCCCATCTTCCACGTCGGGTGCGCGAGCGCGTCTTCGACGGTGATCTCGTCGAACGTCGTGAGATCGCGCTCCCGGAAGGGACCACCCGACGCGGTGAGCACGACCCGGTCGACCTCCGCGGGTGTCCCGCACCGCATCGCCTGATGGATCGCGCTGTGCTCGGAGTCGACGGGGATGATCTCGGCGCCGCTCTTCTTCGCTTCGCGGAGGATCAGCTCGCCCGCGACGACGAGCGTCTCCTTATTGGCGAGCGCGAGCCGCTTCCCCGCGCAAACCGCGGCGTAGGCGGACCTCAATCCGAGCGCTCCGACGAGAGCCGCGACGACGATCTCCGCCTGGGCGTGCGCGGCGACCTCGTCCAGGCCTTCGCTCCCGCTGACGATCCGGACGGAGTGTCCCGAGGGAAGCTGCGATTTCAGCCTCGCCGCCTCCTCCGGTCCGGAGACCGAGACGAGATCGGGCCGGTGGCTCACGATCTGGGCCGCGAGCCGCTCGACGGAGCGCCCGGCCGCGAGGGCGACGACCCGAAAGCGGTCGGGAAACGCCTCGACGACATCGAGGGCGGATCGCCCGATCGAGCCCGTCGAGCCGAGGACGGCGACGCTTTTCATGACGAACGGATGATTATACGAGGCGGGCGCCCGGCACGCTCCCGGCCATGCCCCCGGCTGCTACACTCGGGTGGTGATCGACCGCGACGTCGTCGCCGCTCCGGGCACGCCGGAGCGGGCCCTCCTCGAGGAAATCGACCTCACCCGGCTGCCGCGGCACATCGCCGTCATCATGGACGGCAACGGGCGTTGGGCGAGGCAACGCGGGTCCCCGCGCGTCGAGGGGCACCGCGCGGGAATCGCGTCGGTGCGGGAAGTCGTCGAGACCAGCGCACGGCTGAAGCTCGACGCGCTGACCCTGTACGCCTTCTCCGTCGAGAACTGGAAACGGCCGCGGTTCGAGATCGTCACGCTCATGTCGCTCTTGAAGGAGTACCTGAACCGCGAGCTCGCGAACCTCCTGAAAAACGACATCCGCTTCCGCGTCGTCGGCCGGATGAACGAGCTCGACGCGTCGGTCCAGAAGGAGCTCGCGAAGGGTCTCGCGGCGACCTCCTCCTGCCGCGGCATGACGTTCAACATCGCGCTCAACTACGGCGGCCGCACGGAGATCGTCGACGCGTGCCGCTCGCTCGCCCACGACGTCGAGGCCGGACGCCTGACTCCGGAGCAGATCGACGAGGAGACCCTGGGATCGCGACTCGGCACCGCGGGCCTGCCCGATCCGGACCTGCTCATCCGTACGAGCGGAGAGATGCGCGTCTCGAACTTCCTTCTGTGGCAGATCGCCTACAGCGAGATCTGGGTCACTCCGACGCTCTGGCCGGATTTCCGCAAGCGCCATCTCTTCGAGGCGATCCTCGACTTTCAGAAGCGGGAGCGGCGCTACGGCGGTGTCATCGACGGGGGCCGCGAGCCCGAGTCCGGCGAGGCCGCGGGATGAGCCACGCAACGGGAGACGGCGCCGGACGCCTCGCTTGGCTCTGAAGCGGGAGCTCGCGGCCGCCGTCGCGATCCCGGTCGTCCTCGTGATCCTGTTTTACCTTCCGTCCTACTTTTTCGCAGTGCTCGTGACGGCGGTCGCGCTCGCCGCTCTCTGGGAGTTCTACCGGATCGCGGAAAAGTGCGGGCTTCCGGTCGCCAAGTCGGTCGGCATCCTCGTTTCACTCGCGCTTCTCGCGTTCTGGGCTCCTCTGTGGGGATTGCCGCCGAACGGAGCGATCTTCGGGGGCCCCGTCGCGATCGCCGCGCTCCTCACGCTCGTCTTTCTGTCGTGCGTGGCGCCCCTCTTCTCCGGCGTCGACCTTCGAGCGTCTCTCGGGGGCGCGAGCGCCACGGCCTTCGGCGTCCTCGCGATCGCGCTGCCCGCGACGGCCATGTGCTATCTGCGCGATGTCTCGCCGCGCGCCGTGCTCTACCTGTTCGCGATCGTCTGGGGATGCGACTCGTTCGCCTATTACACGGGGCGGGCTCTGGGCCGGCACAAGCTCGCGCCGCGGGTCTCTCCGAACAAGACGTGGGAAGGGAGTTCCGGCGGGCTCGTGGGCGCCACGCTCATCGGGGCGGCCGGTGGCGCCTGGTGGCTCCTGCCGGAGATCGGGCCTCTCTGGGGCGCCGCAGCCGGCGCCCTCGCCTCGTCCGCCGGTCAGATCGGCGATCTCGTCGAGTCGCTGTGGAAGCGCGGCGCGGGCGTCAAGGATTCCGGCGCCTTCCTTCCGGGACACGGCGGCTTCTATGACCGGATCGATTCCCTGCTCTTCGCCGGTCCCGTACTGGCCGGCCTCCTGGCGGCGCTTCGCTCCTGAGGCGCTCCGCTCGCCGCGCGCCCGTCAGTCGGAAGCGGCGTCGTCGCCGGGGTAGTGGACGAGGACGAGACTCAGCCCGCACGCCGGCGCCTTCGGGGCGAGGAGGCCCCGGTCCCCCGTTTCGAGGAGCTCGCCGATGCGGGTCTCGGGGGCGCGGCCGCGGCCGACGTGCGCGAGCACGCCGCAGATCGAGCGGACCATTCCCCGCAGGAAGGCGTCGCCGCGGATCCGCAGCCGGATCTCCTCAGCCGCCTCCTCGACGCGCGCGAAATGGACGCGGCGCACCGCTCCCGCGTCCCTCGAGACGCGCACGGAGAACACGCCGAAGTCCCGCCGTCCGGCGAGGTCGCGCGACGCCCGCGCCATCGGGGCGGCCTGCGCCCGCGGCGAGATCGGCGCCACGAACGGCGAGTCCCGCGGCGGGATGACCGCGGCGCGGCTCCATCGGTAGAGGTACTCCTTCCAGTCCGCATCGCGGCGGGCGAGGAATCCTTCCGGGGCGACCTCGACGCCGAGAAGCCTCACGTCCCACGGGAGCAGCGCGTTGACGCCTTCCCGGATTCGCAGCGGGTCGCGGCGCGCGGGAAGATCGAAGTGGATCACCTGCCCGTCCGCATGGACTCCTGCGTCGGTCCGCCCCGCCGCGTGGACCCGGACGGGCGCCGCGGCAAACAGGCCGAGCGCCTCCTCGAGGACGCTCTGGACGGTCCGGGCGGCGTTGTGTTGGAACTGGAATCCCCGGAACCCCGTGCCGACGTAGGCCACGCGCGCGCGGTAGCGAGCGATGGAGACGGGCGGCGCCGGCCGTTCGCTCTTCACGCCGGAGGCCCGCGCCGGCGCGCACGCAGGACGAGGAGTGCCGCGAACGGCGCGTACTCGACGACATACACGAGCCCGGGCGGGATCGCCGGAGTGCTGTACGTCAGCGCGTACGAGATCGGAAGAGCCGTCGCGAGCCAGAGGAAGGGAGCGTCGCGGCGCGCGGCGGCAAAGGGAAGCGTCCAGAGGGCGTACCAGGGGTAGAGCGTCGGAGAGAAAATCAGCAGCGCGCCCACGGAATAGAGCACGGCGTACCAGAGGTCGCGCGTTCGCCAGGCGATTGCGATCAGCGCGGCGGCGAGCAGGACCGCGAGGATTGCCCGGGCGAAGAAGGCCGAGTAGAAGAGGGGAAAGACTTGCTGCGTCCAGGGCGGATGCCCGTGCGCCGCCTTCCACTCGAGAAAGGCGTCCTTCGCCCGGGCGGGAACCGATCCGGCCTCCATCGCGGCAAAGGCCGCGGGGTAGAGGACGGAGTTGAACTGCCATCGTGTGGCGTACTGGTCGAGACCACCCGCCGGCGACGTCCCGCTCCGCGCCCCGACGGTCCAGATCGCCGCGGCGAGAACTCCCGTCGCGACACCCGCGCGCCAGCCGCCCCGCCGAAGCAGGGGCAGGGTGGCCGCCGTGGCGACGTACTTCGTCATGATCGAGAGTGCGAGAGCCATGCCGCTCGCGAACCGGCGCCCCCGCAGCGCGAAGAGAACCGACGCGACGAGCAGACAGACACCCACCGAGTCGACGTGGCCCTGCCCTCCGATCTCCGTCACGGGGAGGGGATGGAAGGCATACAGGGCGGCGGCGAACGACCCGCCGGGAAGCCCCGCGCCAGCCAGCATCGCCACCACCGCCACATCCGCCGCGACGAAGAACACCTTGAGGAGCCAGGGGCTTTCCGAGAACGCCAAGGTCCGAAAGACCGCCTGGGCGGCTGGTGGATAGACCGTCCGGATGTCCCGGTGGGCGACCCGCGCATTCAGCGACGGCGCGATCTTCGCAACCGCCGGGTCGTCCGGGGCGAGGGCCCAGGGCGAGAATCCCGCCCGCGCCACCCGTCCGTCCCAGAGATATCGCCAGACGTCCTCGGAGAGGTCGGGCGGGCGAAACAGGAGAGTGACTCGAAGAACGGCGGCGCAGAAGACCAGGAAGGACGTTCGGGATGCGGATAGACTCCGGGCCGCGAGCCACGCCACGGCGGAGGCCGCGAAAAACAGAGACAGGTACCCCACCAGATGAGCTCTCGCGTCCGGAAGAAGCAGGAACGAAATCGCGATCGCTTCGGCCACGCCGAAGAGCGCCCAGCGCGTTGACGCCCTCGGCACGGAACCGGTTCCATGACCACTGAAGCCGCCCAGATCGCGACGCTCGCCGTCTACTACCTGGTGCTCGGCCTTCTCGCCGTTTACGGAGCGCACCGCATCCTGATGGTTCACCTCTATTACCGGCACCGGCGCGACGATCCGCGCGCGGCGGGGGCTCTCGACCCGCTTCCCCGAGTGACCGTCCAGCTTCCGATCTACAACGAAGTCTACGTCGTCGAGCGGTTGATCGAGGCGGCGGCGGCGCTCGACTATCCGAAGCGCCTGCTGGAGATCCAGGTGCTCGACGACTCCACCGACGAAACGAAAGAGGTCGCGGAGCGGGCGGTCCGGCGTTACCGCGAGCTCGGGTTCGACGTGGTGCACGTGACGCGAGAGCATCGCTCCGGATACAAGGCGGGAGCGCTGCAGGCGGGGCTCGAGACGGCGAGCGGCGAGTACATCGCCATCTTCGACGCGGACTTCGTACCCGGCCCACGGATCCTCCGGCAGATCCTGGATCACTTTTCCGATCCGGGGATCGGGATGGTGCAGGCGAGATGGGAGCACTTGAACCGGGAGTTCTCGCTCCTGACGCGCATCCAGTCGATCTTCCTGGACGGCCACTTCGTCATCGAGCACACGGCGCGTCACCGCTCGGGCCGCTTCTTCAACTTCAACGGCACCGCCGGCGTCTGGCGCCGGACGTGCCTCGAGTCCGCCGGCGGCTGGCAGACGGACACCCTGACGGAAGACCTCGACATCTCGTACCGCGCCCAGCTCGCCGGCTGGCGATTCGTCTATCTGAAGGACGTCGTCGTGCCGGCGGAGGTGCCGGTCGACATGAACGGCTTCAAGTCGCAGCAGCATCGGTGGACCAAGGGCTCGATTCAGACCGGAAAGAAGCTGCTGCCTTCGATCTTCCGGAGCCGTTACCCGCTCCGGGTGAAGCTCGAAGCGCTGTTCCACCTCACGAACAACTTCTCCTACCTTCTCGTCGTGATTCTGGCGCTGCTGATCGTCCCGGCGATCCTGATCCGGGAACGGATCGGCTGGCAGCGCATGGCAATCCTCGATTTCCCGCTCTTCTTCGGCGCGACCTTTTCCTTCATCGCGTTCTACATCTCGTCGCAAAGGGAGATCGGCCGGGACTGGCGGCCGACGGTGAAGCTCATGCCGTTTCTGATGTCGCTCGGCATCGGGCTCTCGCTCAACAACCTCCACGCCGTGATCGAGGCCGTGTTCGACCGCAAGACCGAGTTCACGCGGACTCCGAAGTATCGAATCGAGGGGGGCTCCGGGGAGTGGCGATCCAAGAAGTACCGGGCGTCCGGGAACTATTCGCTGCTCGGCGAGATCCTTCTCGCCGCGTACTTCCTCGCGGCGACGGTCTTCGCCATCGTGCAGAACTACTGGGTCGGCGTGCCGTTCCTGCTCGTCTTCTTCAACGGGTTCGCCTACACGGCGATCCTCTCCGCCGTTTCGGGCAGCCGATTCTCGCTTCCGATTCGAACCGCGGCCGTCTGTGCGGAGGCGGCTTCCGGGTCTCCGCCGCCGGCCGCGTCCGGAGCCTGACCGCTGCCCGCGCACCGCCCGTCGACATCCGGGCATACTTCGGCCATGGCCGTCGATCCGGTATGCGGGATGTCCGTCGAGAAGTCCCGCGCGGCCGCCCGCCGGACGTGGAACGGGCGCAAATTCTTCTTCTGCGCGCCCGCCTGCGCGCGGCGATTCGACCAAGATCCGGAGGGACACGCGTCCGGGAGGGTGGCGCCGGCGCCCATGGCGGCGCCGATGGCGGCGCCCATCGAAGCCCGGCCGGAGCGCCCGGGCCGGACTCTCCCCCTCTTCGGCTCGGGCGACGCGGGCGCGGCTCCGGCGACACCGCGACGGCACGCGGGCGGCCGCAGGCCCGGACGGGCCGCCGCGGCCTCCGCCGACGCGGTCTTCCTCGCCGTCGACGGCATGCACTGCGCCTCGTGCGTCTCCACGATCGAGCGCGCGCTCACCGACGTTCCCGGAGTCCACGAAGCCTCCGTCAACCTGGGCACGGGACGCGCGCAGGTGCGCGGCGAGGGCCTGGACGGCGAGATGCTCGCCGACGCCGTCCGGGCGACAGGATACGACGCGCGGCTCGCGACCGAATCGCCCACGGAGGAGGAGGCCCTGCGTGCCCGCCGCGAGGAAAGGGACACGCTCGTCCGGGCTCTCGTCTCCGCGGCGCTGACTCTTCCCGTTCTCGCCCTGTCGATGGCCGAGATCCATTTCCGGGGCCGCGACGTTCTGCTGCTGGCCCTGACCCTGCCGGTCTACTTCTGGGCGGGCTGGCCTTTTCTCTCGGGCGCTGTGAAGACGCTCCGGCATCGGACCGCCAACATGGACACCCTGGTCGGCCTCGGCACGACCGCCGCGTTCCTCCTCTCCGCGGCCGGAACGTTTTTCCCCTCGAAGCTCGCCGCGGCCGGCGTCGCGGGGCACGTCTACTACGAGGCCGTGGGAGTCATCGTCACGCTCGTGTTGCTCGGGCGCCTCCTGGAGACCCGCGCACGCGGGCGGACTTCCGCGGCGGTTCGCAAGCTGCTCGACCTCGCGCCGAAGAAGGCCCGGCTGCTCCGGAACGGCATCGAGATCGAGGTTCCGCTTTCCGAGGTACGCGTGGGCGACAGACTGCTCGTCAAGCCCGGCGAGGCGGTGCCCGTCGACGGGATCGTCCGCGGCGGAGCCTCCTCCGTCGACGAGTCGATGGTGACCGGTGAGTCGCTCCCGACGGAGAAGCGGCCCGGAGCGCGCGTGATCGGCGGCACGCTCAATCAGCAGGGCGCTCTCGAAGTCGAAGCGACGGCGGTGGGCAGCGACACGGCGCTCGCCAGCATCGTGCGGCTCGTCCGGCAGGCGCAGGCGTCGAAGCCGCCGATCCAGAAGCTCGCGGACCGCGTCGCCGGGGTCTTCGTGCCGGTCGTCCTCGCGATCGGCGTCGCGGCCTGGGTGATCTGGTATGTCGCGGGACCCGAGCCTCGA
>JBBQNC010000061.1:0-13804 GCA_038329555.1 Thermoanaerobaculia bacterium | reverse complement strand
GTTGGGAACGAGATCCGCGCGCCGCTGGTACTGATTCTCGACCTGGGACCATTGCTTGTCGACTTCCTGGCTGAGTGTGACGAGGCGATTGTTCGTACCGGCGACCGAAATGCCGATGATCACGACCAGCACGACGATCAGCGCGAGACAACCGAGTCCGATCTTGCCCATGCGTCCTCCCTTATGCGAATCGAAGAGGGATTGTATCCGCAGAAAGAGTCAGCGGGTGATCGCGCGGGCCGGCGGGCGAAGGGCGCTCTCGGTCACTCTTCGCCCAGCGTCTCCAGGATCCCCGGCGGAAGGTAGGCGCGGAGCGTTCCCGACCAGCGCCCGTCGATCGACACGCGGGCGATCGAGGCCTTCTTCATGGGGATCTCGACGCGGGGACCCGCCAGCAGGAGACCGAGCAGAGATCCCAGATGGGGCTGGTGCCCGACGAGGAGCGCGTGGCTCCCTTCGGCCGCGACTTCCCGGAGGATCTCCTCGGGATCGCGATCGGGCTCGAGGGCGTCCGATTCCGTGACGCGCAGGCCGAGGGCCTCCGCGGCGGGCCGCGCCGATTGAAGCGCGCGGCGATACGGCGAGCTGATGACGCGTTCGATGGCGCGCTCGAGCGCCGCGAGTCCCCGCGCGACCGCCTGCGCCCGGCGCAGCCCGTCGGGGGTCAGGGCGCGGTCCGGATCCCATCCCGACTGGGCGCGATCTTCGGCCACGGCGTGCCGAAAGAGCCAGAGATCCATGGCCAGAGTCTACGCGCTGCGGGGCGGGGATCGATCAGGAACGCGGCGGAGGGCTCGGGTGGGGTCTGTCGAGATCCTCGGAGAGAAGGCTCTGCCGCTCCGGTCGCCCCGCCGCGGCGGGAAAGAATCTTTCCAGATTTTTTCGGATGCTTTCCGCCATGATCGCCGCTTCCCGGGGTCGTCCCTCCGAGTCGAGCCGCCGCGATTCCACGAGGCGCGCCTCGAGGTCTTCGATCGACGGCTCGTGGAATCGGAACGAGAGAGGAGGGCCCGCCTCGAGCCGCGGGACGTCCGAGGGAAAACGGATGTGTTTCGGCGCGGGGCCGTTTCGCGTGAGGACGAAGACGAGCTCCGATACGCCCGCTTCGAGGGCCATTCGCTGCGCCTTCAGGAGGATTTCGGGTGAGGAGTTGTGCTCGAAGATGACGTACTTCCAGACGACGCGGATGGGCCGATCGGCCCAGGCGTTGGCGGAAACGAGGTCCACCATGAACCGCCAGGCCAGGTCGAAATGGCCGTGAACCCGGTACGGCTCGTAGCTGGCCGTATCGGCGCCGTCGATCGCGCAAACGAAATCGTCGAAACCCGAGGCGGCCATTTCGGGCCGGAAACGGCCCTGCGCGTTCGTCGTCACGGAAATCCAGGCGTTCGGAAGACGCTCACGGCTTCGGCGTCCCATCTCCCACAGACGCGGGTTCAAGAGCGGCTCCCCGTGTCCCTGGAAGTCGAGGGCGTCGATTTCGATACCGCGAGCGATCAGGTCGGCCAGGATCCGGTCGAGGATGTCCGGATCGAGCTGAAAGGCTTTCGAGTGCTGGCGCCGGATCGAGAGGGGGACGCAACCGGGACAGTCCAGGGTGCAGTAATACGAGGGCTCGACGCGGAATATGCGCACGAAGCTTCGATCCCATGGACCGCCGGCGCCGTTCGGGAGTATTCGAAGCAGGAGACACCTCTCGCATTCTTCGGGCCACGGCATGAGGCCCTGCTCGAGGGTGTTGCGGATTTCTTGATAAGGCCCACGGAGAAACACGTCCGCGTAGTCGGCCGTCGGGTCCCAGGCCTGGAGCACCAGATCGCTTCCGGCGTCGTCCCAGCAAACGAGATCGCCCCACGCCCTCAGAAAGATGCTGTCAATCGACGGACAGACGAGAGGGCGTCTCGTTGTCAGGGCTCCCGAAGAAATGTCGGGGGTTTCGTCGGAAAAGCGATCGACGTAGGTGGTCCAGTCATAACTGTTCGGTCGCCGCGGCGCGAAACGCCTTCCGGCTCGCCGCCCGTGCTCGCGCCAGTGGCGGATGGCCGACCGCTCGTCGGTGATTCCGGCCGGGGCGAGGTCCGTGTAAGTGGTGACATACCAGCGCCAGTCGAAGCCGGGAGGAAGTCCCGGCTCCTCCGTCGAAGCATCCGGCGACCCCGTCTGCGACGCGGCGAAGCGCCTCCCCTCGCGGTCGCCGTACCGGCCCCAATGCCGGATGGCCGACTCCTCGTCGGTGATTCCGGCGGCGGTCAAATCCGGATAACTGGTCACGTACCACTGCCAGTCGAACCCGGGCGGCGGTCCCGATGCCGGCCGGGCGAACGGCGGAACGGCCGCCCTCAGTCGGCGAATGACCCGGCGCCAGCCGGGCTTTTCGGGAGGCTCCGGTCCATTGCGATCAGATCTCGGCGACATGACCATCTCCCAGCTCACGCGGAAAGGAACGCTTGTAGGAACGGAGGCCCGCCACGATCCGCCCGCGGAAGACGACTCTTCCATCACGCCAGGCGCGCAGGGTCCATGTGGCTCCGCTCGTCCTGGCCCCCATGGGAACCGTCACCGACCAACCGCATTCGCTCGCCCCGGCGATCGAAGGGTAGACAGCCGCGACGTCCGGCCGCGATGCGATCGTCGCCGGGACCGCGCCGCCCTCGGAATCGACGAGCTCGACCGAATCCGGCGGGCCGCCATGCGGAAGGATCCACCCGACGAGGCGAAGGTCGCCCTCGACGACCTCCGCCGAGTCGAGGAACCCGATCGTCGAGGGACCAAACGGCGGAGGAAGCGTGGACGTCTGGCCATGAGCCGCGAGCCCAACGATTCGGAGTGCTTCTCGAGCGGCGTGGATGGTCGAGTCGACGGCTTCCCCGTCATGGGCGGCGGTCGGAAAGATCAACCCGTTCGTGACGATCCCCCGGTCCAGGCAGCCTTGAACGAACAATCCGAGGGCCGCGCGTCCCGGGAGGAGTCCGCAGTCGTCGAACTCCAGTTCCAGCCGGGCGGGGTGGCCGGCGAGTCGCAGCGGGATCTTTTCGCGTCTCGCCGCCGCCTCGATTCCAGCGGCCACCGCCCGCCCGACTTCCGCCGCACGTTCGGCGATCGGTTCCGCCGCGTATATATCGAGCGCCGCCCGCGCAGCCGCCAGGGAAAGGGTCTCCCCGCGTGCACCCATATCCACGCCGACGGAATCCGCGCTCCGCATCAATTCCCTGGGGCCGACCAGCGCGGAGAGCGGCATGCCGTTCGCGAGAGCCTTGCCGAGACACGCGAGGTCCGGGACCACTCCGGTCAGCCCCTGCGCCCCGCCGCGGGCGACCCGAAACCCCGTGATCATTTCGTCGAAAACGAGGAGCGCGCCGTGCCGATGTGTGAGCTCGCGGACCCGTTCGAGATACCCGTCTTTCGGGAGCTCGGTCCGAAACGGCTCCATGACGACGGCGGCGACCCTCCCGCGATGCCGGTCGAACAGCGCTTCCAGCGCCGCGATGTCATTGTAAGGAAAGGGAAACACGAGGCCGCGGTAGGAAGCCGGTATGCCGCGAATCGTCCGGTTTTCCGCCGCGAACCAGTCGTGAAAGCCGTGAAAGCCGAATTGGAGAATGACGTCCCGCTCCGTGGTCGCTCGTGCGAGGCGAACGGCCGCCGTGACCGCGTCCGATCCATTCTTCCCGAACGCCACCATCTCGGCGCAAGGGACCATCTCCACGATCCTTTCCGCCACCTCCACCTCGAGCGCGTGGGGCATCGTCAGGGTCGCGCTCGCCGCGAATTGTTTTCCGACCGCCTCTTCGATCTCGGGCCGGCCGAAACCGAGGAGCGCGGATCCCCAACCGACGACCCAGTCGACGAACACGCCGCCCGCGGTGTCCACGAAGCGGCAGCCTCGTGCCCGGGCGACGAATTGCGGGTAGACGCCTCCTTCACCGAACAAGAGTGGACGCGCGCTCATCGCCAACTCGCCATTCGCGAGGACTCTTCGCGCTCTCGCGACCAACCGCGCGGCGTCGTCCACCGCCGGGTCGCGGTCGACGTCCTGGGAATGGATCGCGATGTCCGACGTGGCCGTCTCCTTGAAACGCGTCGTCCCCAGCAACGATACGGCTTCACTCGGGTCGTCGTCCACTCCCGCGGATGACGCACACAACCGTTCCCGGACGCGGACTCCCCGCGAGGGCGCCGGTCCCGACCGGTCGTCATATGCTCACGGGAATGGATCTGCCGGCCGGCGAGCTTCTGGGGCCCTACGAGATTCTCGCGCCCCTCGGGCGCGGCGGAATGGGCGAGGTCTACCGGGCGCGGGACAACCGCCTGCGCCGGGAAGTCGCCTTGAAGCTCCTTTCGGCCGCCGACGCGAACGACGACGCGTCGCTCGTGCGCTTCCAGCGGGAGACCCACGTCGTCGCGGCCTTGAACCACCCGAACATCGTCGCCATCCACGACACCGGGACCCACCGCGGAGTGCCCTATGCGGTGACGGAGCTGCTTCAGGGAGAGACGCTGGCCGACCGCCTGCGCGGGGGCCCGGTCGCCGAGAAGCGGGCGGCGGAGCTCATCTGCCAGATCGCGGACGGCCTCGCGGCGGCGCACGCGAAGGGGGTCGTCCACCGCGACGTCAAACCGGAGAACATCTTCCTGACCAACGACGGGCGGTCCAAGATCCTGGACTTCGGCATCGCCAGAATCGAGAAGCCGTCGACCGGCGCCTCGCTGCTCTCGAGCTCCGACACACACGTCGGCCGGGGCCAGTCGAGCGGCCGCGTCCTCGTCGGAACGGCGGGCTACATCTCGCCCGAGCAGGTCCGGGGCAAACGCGCGGACGCCCGCAGCGACATCTTCTCGCTCGGCGCGGTCTTCTTCGAGATGCTGACCGGACGGCGAGCGTTCGTGCGGGACACCCCCGTCGACACTCTCGGCGCCGTGCTCCGCGACGATCCCCG
This sequence comes from Thermoanaerobaculia bacterium, assembly GCA_038329555.1. Taxonomy (GTDB): domain Bacteria; phylum Acidobacteriota; class Thermoanaerobaculia; order UBA5066; family Gp7-AA6; genus JALYUA01. The sequence goes on along the minus strand of JBBQNC010000061.1, from coordinate 8,867 downwards.
CAAGTACCCCGAGGCGGAGAGGATCTCGGAGGACCTGCGGGGCTACGTCTTCCGCTGCCTCGAGAAGGATCCCGCGGACCGCTACCAGTCGGCCTCCGACCTCATCATCGATCTCCGATCCTGGCAGGCCGAGCAGACCGCCCAGTCCGCGGAGAGGGTCCACTTCCGCAGCGAGCCGCCCTGGAAGCACCGGCGGACGCGCCTCTCCCTCCGCGTCGCGGCGGGGGTGGGCCTGTTCCTCCTGGGACTGGCGGCCGGATCCTGCTGGGAAAGGTCCCGGGGGAAGCCGGCGGCCGTCCGCGCCGGTCGGGCGCCGCAGGCGCCCGCTGCGGACGTTCCACTCGCCGACGGCGGCGGAGGGCGCGCCGCCGCCGCCCGGTCCCGCTAGACGGGGACGGCGGGCTCCGGGAAGGCGCCCGGCGGCGGGCGGGACGCCGCGGGAAGCTCCCCCTCGGGTGCTGCGATCGGCTCGGGGATCGGGCTCGTGCAGCAGGCATCCCAACAGGCGTCGTAGAGCGTCCGCCGCTGGACCGGCCGGTAGCCCGCGTCCTCGATCAGGCGCCGCATCTCCGCCTGCGTCAGGCGGTTTCTGGCTCCCGCCGCGTAGACGACGTTCTCCTCGATCATGATCGATCCCAGGTCGTCCGCGCCGAACGACAGCGACACCTGGCCGATCTTCGAGCCCTGAGTCACCCACGACCCCTGCACGTGCCGGATGTTGTCGAAATAGAGCCGCGAAACGGCGAGGGTCTTCAGATACTCGAATCCCCCCGCCTCGTCGACCTTCTGATCCAGGGCTGTGTTCTCCTTCTGAAACGTCCAGGGAATCCAGGCGGTGAACCCCCCGGTGCGGTCCTGAAGGCTCCGGACCACCTCGAAGTGCGTGACGCGGTCGGCGTACGATTCGCCGACGCCGAACATCATCGTCGCGGTCGTCCGCATGCCGAGCCCGTGAGCGGCCTCGTGGACCTCCACCCACTTCTCCGTCGGTGCTTTCGTGAGCGACCAGATGCGGCGGCGCACGGAGTCCTCGAGGATTTCCGCGCCGCCCCCCGGGATGGACTGCAGTCCCGCGTCCCGGAGCCGGGAGATGACGTCGCGCATCGGGGCCTTCGTGACCTTCTGAAGGAAGTAGACCTCCGGCGCGGACAGCGCGTGGAGATGGATCGTCGGAAAGTTCCCGCGGATGAAGCGAAACATCTCCTCGTAGAACGAAAACGGGAGATCCGCGTGGACTCCGCCCTGCAGGAGGACGCCGGTGCCGCCGAGGTCGATCGTTTCCTGGATCTTCTGCCCGATCTGATCCCACGTCAGGACGTACGACTCGGGATGCGCGGGCGAGGGCCGGTAGAAGGCGCAGAACTGGCAGCGGTAGATGCAGACGTTCGTGTAGTTGATGTTCCGGTCGACGATGTACGTGGCGACTGCGGGATCGTTCTTCTGCCGCCGCACCGTGTCCGCGGCGGCGCCCAGTGCGAGGAGATCTCCCTCTTCGAGCAGGATGACCGCGTCGTCAAACGCCAGGCGCTCTCCGCCCAGCGTGCGCTCCAGGATGGCTCCCGTACGGCTCGCCGTCAGGTCTCGAATTCTATCGGTTAATCCCGGGGCCGATCCGCTTTTCAGTCATCGGTTCCCGGGTCCGGAATTCTCGGGCGAGCCGGGTGCCGGAGGCAGATCCCGGGCGCAGCGCAGGCGACGGTTAGCCCGAGACGGCAAATCCGGCCGCGACCAGGACTGCGGCCACCGCGACGGCCACCCAGAGTCTTTCGCCCGACAGCCGCGCGAGCGCCACCGACGCCCCCGCGGAGGCGAACAGGGTGAGGTCGGCGGAGTGGCGCGTCGCCCCGTACGGATACAACGAGAGCACGCCTCCCGCCGCGGCCAGGACGAAGGGAACGCCGAGAAGGATCGCGGAGGGGCGCCGCCGCAGGACGAGCCAGGCGGTTCCTCCGAGAAACAGGATCAGCGCGACCGCCGCGGCAGCGGGCGAGGGGAACGGGAACTGGAAGGCGGCGAGCGTCTGCCGTCCGAGAAATCGCAGCGGTCCCTCGGAGGCGCCCGGGTAGCTCTCGCGCAGCCACGTCGTCTGCACCTCCCGCTCGAGCGCGCTCCCCCGCAGGTGCGAGAGGTGGCTGACGAACAGAAACGCCAGAAGCGCCGCCAGCGCCGCCTGTCCCGCCGCCCACGCGGCCACGAACCGCCGCGGCGGCCCGTCGATCGCGATGCGCACGGCCGCGTACGCGAACGCGGCGGCGACACACCGGATCGCGACGTAGTGGGTCAGAAGCGCGAGGGCCGCGAGCAGGGTGAACAGACCGAGGCGGGCCGGCGACTCTCGCGCGAAGGCGCGTTCCAGCGCGCCGAGCGCGGCGCCGATCAACAGGAGAAGCAGCGCGTACCCTCGCAGCTCCGAGGAGACCAGCACGAGGGAGGGCATGAACGAAAGGAACGCGAGCGTGATCAGTCCGCTCGCGAGCCCGAACGTCGAGGCCGCCCACCGGTAGGCGGCCCAGAGGAAGGCGGTGCCGCACGCCACGGGAAGGAGGCGAAGCTGCCAGGCCGTTTCCGCGATGCGGCGCCACCCGTGGAGCAGGAGGAAGAACAGCGGCGGGTGCGCGTTCCCGAGGCTCGCCTGATACGTCGCCCACAGGCCGGGGGATGCGGCGATGCGGAGATGGAGCAACTCGTCCGGAGTGACGAAGGGACTCCGGGCGGCGCGAAGGCGCGCGGCCAGCCCCAGTGCCAGGAGCAGGAGCGCGACCGCATCGGGATGGGCGGCGATCCGCCGCTCGAGAGAGGGCCTCCCGGCCGCGTCTCCGTCCGCCGCGGCGCTCAGCGGGACAGGGTCACGCCGTGGGCGACGAAGTCGATCGGGCGCGCCGCGTCGATCAGCCCCGCGTCCGCGGCGAGCCTGTAGAACAGCTCGAGACCGCCGAAGTCCGCGCGGTCGAGCTCGAAGTGGAGGCTGTGACGGAGATAGTCCTCGACGACGGCCTCGGACAGGCCCGTCTCCGCGGCCTCCTCGCGCACCAACCGCCGGAACTCGTCTCGCGCCCGGTCGCGCGACCACAACACGAGGCGCTCGGCCTCGAGCGCGTCCACCCCGTCCCGAACCGCCCAGAAGGCGAAGACGAACGAGCGGCCGGTGAAGGCGCGCCATTCCGCCGCGAGGTCGAGGACGACCTGCCCGCTCAGGCGAGCCTTCAGCGCGGGATCGCCGATGACGAGCCGCGCGTCCGCGTCCTCGGAGGCTTCCTCGATGAATCGCGGCCGGACTCCGTACCGCCGCTCCAGCAGGATCCGCACGAGCGCCGCCGAGGTGCGCGACGCCGGATCGAGCGCCACCGAGGCGATGCGCTCGCGCGACACCCGCGAGACGAGGAGCACCGAACGGACCTCGGAGGAAGCGGCGATCCCGAGAGAGGGAATGACGCGAAGACCGGGGATGCGCTGGTACTCGATCGACGGAATCAACCCGACGTCGGCGTCGCCGCGAGCGAGCTTCTCCGCGCAGACGGAGGGCAGGTCCCGGGACACATCGACCCCCGCCGGGGTCTCCCGAAGCAGCCCCCAGGTCAGGGGCCGCGCGTTCAGGAAGTCGACGACGGAGAAGCGCATGGGGGGTCGCCGGTCTGGAGTTTTGAGTTTTGAGTTTTGAGTTTTGAGTTTTGAGTCCGGCCGGTGTCCGCCTGGCGATGAATCAGGGCTCGATCATCACGGAAGACGGTTCATAGCCCCTGACTCATGACCATAACCCACAACCCATGACCCCTTACCCTCACCCCTGGCTCATCATCGAGAGGAACTCGCCGTTGGACTTCGTCTTGTCGAGCTTCTCGGTCAGAAGCTCCATGGCCTCAACGGTCGAGAGCGGGTTCAGGACCTTGCGGAGCACCCAGACCCGGTTCAGCTCCTGCTTGTCCATGAGGAGCTCTTCCTTCCGCGTTCCCGACTTGTTGATGTCGATCGCCGGGAAAACCCGCTTGTCCACGAGCTTCCGGTCGAGGTGGACTTCCATGTTGCCCGTGCCCTTGAACTCCTCGAAGATGACGTCGTCCATTCGGGATCCCGTGTCGATGAGGGCCGTCGCCATGATCGTGAGGGAGCCGCCCTCCTCGACGTTTCTCGCGGCCCCGAAGAAACGCTTGGGCCGCTGGAGCGCGTTCGAGTCCACGCCTCCCGAGAGGACCTTGCCCGACGGGGGAACGATCGCGTTGTAGGCGCGCGCGAGCCGGGTGATCGAGTCGAGGAGGATCACGACGTCCCGCTTGTGCTCGACCAGGCGCTTGGCCTTCTCGATGACCATCTCCGCGACCTGGACGTGCCGCGCAGCCGGCTCGTCGAACGTCGAGGAGATGACCTCGCCCTTGACCGAACGCTGCATGTCCGTAACCTCTTCCGGCCGCTCGTCGATCAGCAGCACGATGAGCGTCACTTCCGGGTGGTTCGTCGAAATGGAGTTCGCGAGCGACTGGAGGACCATCGTCTTGCCGGTGCGCGGCGCGGCCACGATCAGCCCCCGCTGCCCCTTGCCGACGGGCGCCACGAGGTCGAGGACTCGGGAGGTCATGTTGCCCTGGACCTCGAGCTTGATGCGGTCCTGCGGGTACAGCGGGGTGAGATTGTCGAAGAAGATCTTCTCCCGGGCGACGTCGGGGTGCTCGAAGTTGACGGCCTCGACCTTGATCAGGGCGAAGTACCGCTCGCCCTCCTTAGGGGGCCGGATCTGGCCGGACACCGTGTCGCCCGTGCGCAGGTCGAACTTCCGGATCTGCGACGGCGACACGTAGATGTCGTCGGGGCCCGGCAGGTAGTTGTACTCGGGGGCCCGCAGGAACCCGAACCCGTCGGGAAGGCACTCGAGCACGCCCTCCGAGAAGATCAGGCCCTTCTTTTCGGTCTGAGCCTGCAGGATCTTGAAGATCAGGTCCTGCTTGCGCATACCGGTCGCGTTCTCGACCTCGAGATCCTTCGCGATCTTCAGGAGCTGCGGAATCTTGATCTCGTGGAGCGCCCGGATGTCGAGTGTGTCGCCATGCTCGATGGCGAGCGCCTCCTGCTCCTGTTCCTCGGCCGTCGTGTCCGGAAGACCCTCCGGCGGTGCGGGAGGATCGAGCGTCTGCACGTCGGAGCCGTTCGATCCTTTTCTTCTAGCCATGTGCTCTCTCCTCGCCTCCCGAGATGACTCGGCGGATCTCCCGCCGAAGCTCGTCTATGCCTTCGCCCGTCTTCGCCGACACGGGCCACACGGCGCCGTGCCCGGCCTCGATCGCCCGCCGCGCGCGGACTCGCTCGGAGGCGCCCACCCGGTCCCATTTCGTCGCCACCGCGAGGGAGGGCACGCCCACCCCTTCGAGATAGTCGCGAAGCTCGACGTCGGCGGACGCGTCCGGAACGCGCGAGTCGATCAACCTCAGAGCCAGGCTCACTCGGCCGCTCCCGAAGAGCTCGTCGGCCAGGCGCGCCCAGCCCTCGCGCTCCTCCTTCGAACGCCGGGCGTAACCGGCGCCGGGAAGATCGGCGATGTGATGTCCGTCTCGTGTCTCATAAAAGTAAATGCCCCGCGTCTTGCCCGGGGTCTTGCCGACTCGGGCCACATCGCGGCCGAGGAGCCGGTTCAAAAGGCTCGATTTGCCGACGTTCGACCGACCGACCATGGCGACGACCGGATGGCCGCCCGTGGGGAAGTCTTCACGCCGGTGAACCGCGGCGACCAGTCCGCCGTGGCTCTCATCCTTTTTCAAGCCGTCCGGCCGCGACTAGTGCGCGACCGTGCCTCCTTCGGCGGGTTTCGTGTCGGGCGCGAGGGTCGCGGCGGTCGCGGGAACGCCTTCCAGGGCGACCTTGATCACCTCGTCCATGTTGGAAACGAGATGGAATTCCATTTCCGTCCGGATCTCCGCCGGGAGATCGTCGAGGTCTTTGTCGTTTTCGGCGCAGAGGATGATGGTGCGAATCCCTGCGCGGTACGCCGCCAGCGCCTTGTCCTTGATCCCGCCGACCGGCAGCACCTTGCCCCGCAGCGTGATCTCGCCCGTCATGGCGACGTCTTTCAGGACCGGGATCTTCGTGACGGCCGAGAAGAGCGAGACCGCCATCGTGATGCCCGCGGACGGCCCGTCCTTGGGGATCGCTCCCTCGGGAACGTGAATGTGAATGTCGAACTTCTCGTGGAAGTTCGGGTCGGCGTCGTACATCTCGGCGCGGCTGCGGACGTAGGAGACCCCGGCCCGCGCGGATTCCTGCATGACGTCGCCGAGCGAGCCCGTGAGCGTCAAGTTGCCCTTCCCCTTGAGGAGGCTCGTCTCGATCGAAAGAATCTCTCCACCGGCTTCGGTCCACGCGAGGCCGGTCGCGACGCCGACCTCGGACGTCTCGCCCTTGCGCCGGTTGCGGAACTTGGCCTTCCCGAGGAAGTCGCGGAGGTTGTCCGGAGTGATCTCGACGGGGATTTCCGCCTTGTTCTGGACGATCCGGCGCGCAACCTTCCTGCAGACGCTCCCGATCTCGCGCTCGAGATTGCGGACGCCGGCCTCGCGGGTGTGCGCCGTGATGATCGAGAGCACCGCGTCGTCGCCGAACGCGATCTGGTCGCGCCGGAGCCCGTTCGCCTCGATCTGCTTGGGGACGAGGAACTGCCGCGCGATCGCCAGCTTCTCATTGGGCGTGTAGCCCGAGAGCTGGATGAGCTCCATCCGGTCCTTCAGGGCCGGCGGGATCGGATCCGAGATGTTCGCCGTGGCGATGAACATGACCTTCGAGAGGTCGTACTCGACGTCCAGGTAGTGGTCGACAAACGTTCCGTTCTGCTCCGGGTCCAGGACCTCCAGGAGCGCGGACGCCGGGTCGCCCCGGAAGTCCGACGACATCTTGTCGACCTCGTCGAGCAGGAAGACCGGGTTCACGGTCCCCGCCTTCTTCATCATCTGGATGATTTGGCCGGGGAACGCGCCGATATACGTCCGGCGGTGGCCGCGGATCTCCGCCTCGTCGCGCACGCCGCCGAGTGAAAGGCGCACGAACTTCCGGTTCAGAGACCGCGCGATCGATTTCGCGAGGGAGGTCTTGCCGACGCCGGGAGGACCGACGAAGCAGATGATCGAGCCCTTCGTCTTCTGGACGAGCTGCCGGACGGCGAGAAACTCGAGGATCCTCTCCTTGACTTTTTCGAGCCCGAAGTGGTCCTCGTTCAGGATCTTCTCGGCGCGCGTGATGTCCTTCGACTCGCGCGACGCCTTCTTCCAGGGCACCCCGACCAGCCACTCGACGTAGTTGCGCGACACGGTGGCTTCGGCCGACACCGGCGGCATCGCCTCGAGGCGTCGCAGCTCCTGCTCGGCCTTCTCGCGGACTTCCTTGGGCATCCCCGCGGTCGCGACCTTTTTCTTCAGGTCGTCGACTTCGTCGGTCCGGTCGTCCTTGCGGCCGAGCTCCTGGTGGATCGCCTTGATCTTCTCGTTGAGGTAGTACTCCTTCTGGGCCTTCTCCATCTGCTTCTTGACCTTGTTGTTGATCCGGCGGTCGATGTTCACTTTCTCGACCTCGATCTCGAGCAGGTCCTGCAGCTTCTGAAGGCGCTCGTAGACCGACTCCGCTTCGAGGAGCGTCTGCTTCTCGGCGGTCGACACCGCGAGGTGGGCGGCGAGCGTGTCGGCGAAGCGCTCCGGGTCCTCGACCTTGAGCGATGCCGCGATGCCCTCGAAGGCGAGGTGGTGGGAAAGCTTCGCGTACTGCTCGAAGAGCCCGAGCACCTTGCCCATGTATTCCTTGAGCTCGCCCGCATCCGCGGTCCGATCCGGAAGCGGCTCGACCACCACGCCGAGATAGTCGCGGAGCTCCTCGAACGAGCGGATGCGCGCGCGCCGCACGCCCTCGACCATGACCTTGATGTGGCCGTTGGGGAGCTTGAGCGACTGCGCCACGGTTGCCACGACCCCGACGGAGTAGATGTCCTTCGGAGAAGGCTCGTCCAGCTGGGGGTTCTTCTGCGCCGCCAGGAAGAGCCGCTTCGAGGGCGTGGCGAGGGCCGCCTCCAGCGCGTGGATGGAGGACTCCCGGCCGACCACGAAGGGGGCCATCATGTGCGGAAAGACCACCATGTCCCGCAGCGGAACGAGCGGGAGCGTTTCCTGGAGCCGGCTTGGATTGTCAGGTTTCATGGGAGATCGGGTCCTTTCGAACCAGCGGCGGAGGGCCGCGGGCCGATGGGGTCGGGCGTTTTACCCGGCTTTGCGGAGGATCGTGATGGGGTTGGTCCGATGCTTGACCACGTCGTGCGTGATCACGCACTCCTCGATGTCGTCGTCCGAGGGGATTTGATACATGACGTCGAGCATCAGGTCCTCGATGATGATCTTCAATCCCCGGGCGCCGACGTTGCGGGCGAGCGCCTCCTCGGCGATCGCCTCGATGGCGTCGTCGGTGAAACGCAGCTGGACGTTCTCGAACTCGAGCATCGTCTGGTACTGCTTGACGAGCGAGTTCTTCGGCTCCTTCAGGATCTCGACCAACGCAGCCTGATCGAGCTCCGACAGCGTCGCGACGACGGGGAGCCGGCCGACGAACTCGGGGATCATGCCGAACTTGATCAGGTCCTCGGGGTGCACCTTCTCGAGAAGCGCGCTCTGGCGCTTCTCCTTCTTCGAGGTGATCTTCGCCCCGAAGCCCATCGTCTTCTCCGTCATCCGGCGGCTGATCAGGTCCTCGAGGCCCACGAACGCGCCCCCGCAGAGGAAGAGGATGTTCGTCGTATCGATCTGAATGAACTCCTGGTGAGGGTGCTTGCGGCCGCCCTGCGGCGGGACGTTCGCGATCGTCCCCTCCAGGATCTTCAGGAGCGCCTGCTGGACGCCCTCGCCCGAGACGTC
>JBBQNC010000060.1:0-13880 GCA_038329555.1 Thermoanaerobaculia bacterium | reverse complement strand
GCCCTCGCGTACTACCGGATCTGCCGCGACCGCGTGGCGAAGGCGAACCTCCCGAACGCGCGCGTCGTGCGCGCCGACGGCCGGCTCTACGCGGAGTCTCTGGCGGCCGACTCCATCCGCGCCTTCCACGTCTATTTCCCGGACCCCTGGCCGAAGAAGAAGCAGAGGAAGCGCCGGCTGATCGACGGCGTCACTCTCGAGACGCTCGCAACGCGCCTCGAGCCGGGAGGAATCCTCCGGATCGCCACCGACCATCCGGAGTATGGCGGCGCGATCGAGCCGATACTCCAGTCCATTCCCGACCTCGAGCGTCTTCCGTGGGAGGCCCTGCCGCCGCCTCCGCCGACGCACTACGAGATCAAGTACCGGGAGGAAGGCCGCGCGATCTGGAGATTCCTGCTTCGCCGACGGGCGCGGCTCCTCTCCTGATCAGTCCTCCGCCTGATCAGTCCTCCGTGCCGAGCGCCCGCGGGCCGGCCGTCCGGTCGGGCCGGGCCCCGGGAGGAAACGCGACGATCCTCCTCAGGAACTGCGTGAAGTACTGCGCGCCCGACGCCAGGGCGACGGCGACCACGACCCACAGGGCGATTTTTCCGGCCAGGGCGAGATCGGAATAGCGCTCCGAGAGGATGAGCAGCGAGATCGTGGCGATCTGAGAGGCCATCTTGGCCTTGCCCCACCCGGAAGCGGCGATGAAGATGCCCTGGTCCGAGGCGATCGCCCGGAGGCCCGTCACGGCGAATTCCCGGCCGACCACCACGACGACCATCCAGGCGGGGGCGAGCCCGACCTCGACCAGCGAAATGAAGGCGGCGGAGATCAGGAGCTTGTCGGCGATGGGATCGAGTAGCGTTCCGAGAGTCGTGATCTCGCCCCGGCGGCGAGCGAGCCACCCGTCGAAGAAGTCCGTGGCGGTCGCCGTCAGGAAGATCGCGAGCGCGACGATCTCCCGGCCTTCGAACTTCGTCAGCAGCACCACGACGAGGAAGGGGACGAGGAAGATCCGGAGAAGCGTCAGCGCGTTCGGAAGGTTGATTCTCAAGAAGTTGGAGCCCTCAATCCCGATCGACTCGCGCCAGCCGCGCCGCCCGCGGTGACCCATTCGACGCGCATCGGACGCACACGGAGATAATAGCTCCATGAACGTCCCCTGTCCGGTCCACGAGAAACGGCGCGCGCACCGGGGGTGCCACCACTGCCGCAAGCCGATCTGCCGGCTCTGCGAAGTGAACATGCGGGGACATCTCTACTGCTCGACGTCCTGCGCCCGGGACGCGGGACGCGCGGCCGTGAGACTCCTGATCCGCGGACGGCTCGAGAAGCCGGTGCCGGCCCGGCTCGCCGTGGCGGTCGTGCTCGTCGCCTCGATCGCGCCGGGCCTGCTGGCGCTGCGGGCGGTCTCGGAGCTCGATCGTCTGAACGCGCCCGCGCCCTTCACGTCCCCGCGGCGACCCCCGCTCGCCCGGGTCGAGAAGGTCGTTCCCGGGCCGGACGGCGCGGCGATCGAAGGGAGGGCACCCGCGGGAGCGGCCGTCTTTCTCTTCGCGGCCGGTCGATTCATCGGGACCGCCTACGCCGAGGACGGAACGTTTCGCTTCGAACGGGTGACGCCGTCGGGGCCCTATCGCGTGGGCGTGCTGCCGCTCGCTGCCGCGCCGCCCGCGCCCGAGACCCCGCCGGGCGCTGCCGACAGTGCCGCCCAGGCCGCCGCCGTACCACCGGTCGCTCCCCCGCCGGCGGCGACACGAATTTCCTCGACGCCTGCCGCGCTGGCGGCCGCGGAGGCGCGTCCCGAGCGGCCGGCGTTCGTTCCCGACCTCTCCCGGGGACCGCGGGACCGCCGCGACGTCCTCATCTCCTTCGACGCCGGGTCCTCCGATCGCGGAGCCCACGAGATCCTGGGCTCGCTGCGCGAAAAGCACGTGAAGACCACGATCTTCCTGACGGGGGTGTTCATCCGTCGCTATCCCGATCTCGCCCGGCAGATCGCGGCCGACGGGCACGAGGTGGGAAACCACACCGACACGCACCCGCATCTCACGACCTACGCCCAGAACGGGCGGCAGGCGACGCGCTCCGGCGTGGACCGTGCCTTCCTCGTCAACGAGCTCGGGCGCACGGCGCGAGCCTGGGAGGAAGTCACCGGCCGGAAGATCTCGCCCTTCTGGCGGGCGCCCTTCGGCGAGCAGAACGAGGAAATCCGGCGGTGGGGCGCCGAGTCCGGCTACTGGCACGTCGGGTGGACAGGGGGTCGGGCCGGCCTGGACGGCCTCGACTGGATCTCGGATCGAAGCTCCCCGGGATATCGCACCTCGGACCGCGTGGTCTCGTCTCTCGTCGAGCGGGCGGAAAACGGCGGCATCGTTCTCCTCCACCTCGGAACCGATCGCGAGGATCCCGTGGCGTCCCGGATCCCCCGGCTCCTGGAGGGCCTCTCGGCCCGCGGGTTCCGGTTCGTCCGCGCCTCCGAGTTTCTCGCCCGCGAGGGACTCACCGACGAGCGCCTCGCCACGCTCGGCCGGAGGCCGGCTTCCCGTTGAGCTTCGCGCTCGGGACGGATGGATGGCGCGGCGTCATCGCCGACGGCTGCACCTTCGAAGCGATCGAGAAGGTGGCTATTGCCACGGCGTCGGTCTACCGCACGCTCCCCGCGGGGGACACGTCGCGAGTCGTCATCGGACACGATACGCGGTTCTTCTCCCCCGAGTTTTCCGCACGCGCCGCGGAGGCGATCGCGCGCTGCGGTGTCGACGTCGTCCTGACCGACCGTCCGATCCCGACCCCCGCGGTCTCGTGGAACGTGACGCGCCTCAGGCTCGCGGGCGGGATCTCGATCACCGCGAGCCACAACCCGGCGGAGTGGAACGGCTTCAAGATCAAGTCCGACCGCGGGGGCAGCGCGTCGCCGGAGCTGTATGCCGCAGTGGCGGCGGCAATGGTGCGGCCCGCCGGCGCCCCCGCCTCGCGGTCCGGCCGCATCGAGACCGCCGACCTCCTCGGCCCGTATCGCGACGCGCTCGCCGCGGCGGTCAACCTCGACGCGATCCGCCGCTCGGGCCTGTCTCTCCTCGCCGACTCGATGCACGGCGCCGCGGGCACCATCATCTCCGAGATCCTAGCGGGCGGAACGATCCGGGCGCTCCCGTTCCGATCGTCGCGCGACCCGCTCTTCGGCGGCGTCCATCCGGAGCCGATCGCCGCCAATCTGAAGGCTTCGGCGGAGCGCGTCGTTCGGGACGGTCTCGACCTCGCGGTCGCACAGGATGGCGACGCGGACCGCCTGGGCGTCCTCGACCGGCGGGGGACGTTCGTCTCTCCCCATCGGGTCCTGGCGCTTCTGCTGCTCCACGTGTACCGGCGGCGCGGCCTGCGCGGGGGGATCGCCCGGACCTTCTCCACCTCCCTCCTGATCGACCGGGTGGCAGCGGCCCTCGGCGTCCCGCTTCACGAGACCGGGATCGGCTTCAAGTACGTCGCGGACCTGATGAACCGGGGGGAGGCCGCCGCCGGAGGCGAGGAGAGCGGCGGGTACGGGTTCGCCTTCCATCTGCCCGAACGGGACGGAGTCCTGAACGCTCTCCTGCTCGTCGAAAGCCTCGCGCTCTCGGGACGGGATCTCGATCACGCGCTCGCGGATCTCGCGGCCGAGTTCGGAGAATTCGCCTACGGCCGGCGGGACGTGTACATGCCAGTTCCCGGGATCGCGGCGTTTCTCGAGGAGGTTCGGCAGGCACCGCCGCAAGAGATCGCCGGCGAAGAAGTCACCGGCGTGCGGGACCTGGACGGAGTGAAATACCTCTTCGGAGACCGGGGGTGGCTCCTCCACCGCCTCTCCGGAACGGAGCCGATGATCCGCCTCTACTGCGAGCACGAGGACGAACGCCTGATGCATCGGATCCTCGACGAGGCGTCCGCGCGTCTCGCGGACTTCGCGTCCCGGAAGACCTGACCCCCGATCCAGAGAATCGGGTGATCCGGTGATCCGGTGATCGGGTGATCAATCTGTCGAATCGGGTGATCTGGGAATGCGGCGATGAAGGTTCCCCGGATCGCTGATGCCGTCCGACCTGGGTACTCCGCTGAGCCCGAATCCATCCCGCCCGGAGAGCTGGAAGACCGGATTTCGGCGAGCTCCTCCATCCGCTCGCGACGAGAGGAGTCTCCCGACCGAAGGGAGGGAGGAGCCTCTCGTCGCGGGAGCCGGAGCGATCGCGCAACAGCGCGAGCGCGGAGGCGACGGTTACGACCGCCGGTCGGCGTCCCCCGCCCGCGCGAGGTCAGAGGCGCGGCGCCGCGGCCGCGGCGGTTCGGTCAGGACCGTTCCCTCGCCTTCGAACCGCATCTTCGGCGCGCTGCCGACGTCCGGCATCATGACCTCCTCGAGGAACCGGTCCTCGAGCACGGAGGGCACGAGGTCTCCCGTCCAGGCCACGAGGTCGCGCGAGGAGACGTTCAGGGGAAATTCGGTCGAGACGTCGTGCGAGAGGAGAGGCCCTCCGACGGAGAGAATCACGCTCCCGCGTCCGTGGATCTTCAGGATGTCCACGCGCCGGTTCATGCGGAAGTCGTGGATCGGCTCGAGCCGGAACGAGAGGCCGTGGTCGAGTGCGAGGATCCGGCTGCCCTCGACGTAGAGCGCCTGTCCGGCCAGGTCCCGGCGGACCGCCTGGCGGCCCGGGTCGTTGACGAAGAGATGACCCCGGCCGTCGGCGCGGAGGATCTTCTCGAGCCGGGATCCGCGGAAGGTCGGCTCGGGCGAGAAACGCATCTTGCCGCTGTACCAGACGACGGAGCCCTTGCGCACGAACACGACGCCGCGCGAGGCGACCTCGAGTCCGCCGTCCGGACGGACGTGGAAGAGCGAATGGGAGTCTCGGACGCCGGCAAAAGGCGGATCGGCCTGCGCCGCGGCGGCGGGTGGCGAAACCTCCATGGGCGCGGGCGCGGGAACGTCCGTGGGCGGCAGCACAGGCGCCGGCTCGGCGGAAACGGGCACCGCTGCGGCCGGAACCTCGAGGGCCTCGGCCTCCGGGAAGGGAGCCGAAACCTCGAGATCCATGGCCCCCGCCGGCAGGTCCAGTTCGAAGGGAACGTCCGGGGCCATCGGGACGACGCGGACCCCGACCGTCTCCTCGAGAAATTCCGTCCCCGGCGTGTCGGCGGCCGGCGCGAGCGGCGCGGAAGCGACGTCCGGGGGCGGAGGCGGCGCGGGCGCCGTCGTCCGGGGAGCCGGCTCGGACGGCGTGGGTTGGGCGAGCTTCAGGATCGAGGGCGTCAGGATCGAAGGCTGCGCGGGACCCGGTCGAGGGGCGGCGGCCGTGGCGCGGGAGGCCGGCTCGCGCATCGTCTTGCGCAGCGTCTCCTCGATCTCGGCGACCACCCGCTTCGCCCCCGCAAAGCGCAGGTGCTCGAGAGCGAGGCCGAGCTTGCCGCGCATGCGATAGAGGAGCCCGAGGTAGAGGTGACTCCGGACGTGGTCGGGTTGGAGATCGACCGCTCGACGAAGCTCCTGCTCGGCTTCTCCGAGCACTCCGGCCTTGAAGAGAATCAGGCCGAGGTTCGAGTGGAGCACGGACGAGTTCGGATTGCTCTTCAGGAGAGTGCGGGAGGCCTGGGCGGCCTCGTTGTAGTAGCCGCGCTTGAACTCGATGACCGCGAGCAGGTTCAGGACGTCTTCGTCGGTCGGCCGCGCGAGCAGGGCGAGCTCGAGCTCGTTCCTCGCCACGTCGTAGCGCTCTTCCTGCAGGTGCTTGCGCGCGCGCGACAGGTGGACGAAAAAGACCCCGGCGTCGGTCGAGGAGACACCGCCGGTGGTCGCTCGCGACACGGCGAATCCCGCTAGCTGCGCAGGGCGCGGCGTGCGGAGAGTTCGGTCGTGATCAGCGGACGGTTGCGCTTGTCCCGCGTCAGTCGGACCGGCTTGCCTGCCACCTTGGCCCACGTTTCGGCCTGCGGCCGGCCGAAACCGCCGCCGAGCGTCGGTTTGCCGTAATACGCCGTCAGTCCCTTGTTCACGTAAAGGTGCGTCTCGTTGTAGGGAGGGATGCCGCCGTAGCGGGCGACGGCCGCTTCGCCGGCGTTGTACGCCGCGAGCGACTTCTCGACGTTGCCGCCGTAGAGTCCGAGCAGATAGGCGAGGTGCCTGGCGCCGCCGGCGATGTTCTGGAGCGGGTCGAAGGAGTTGCGCACGCCGTACTGGACCGCCGTGTCGGGCATGAGCTGCATCAGGCCGCGGGCGCCCTTGCGCGAGATCGCGCCCGGATTGAAGGCCGACTCGATCAGCATGACGGACTTCACGAGCTTAGGGTCGATCGCGGCCGCCCGCGACGCGTCGTCGATCAATCCATCGTAGAGAGAGGGAAGCGAGACGCGCGAGGCGAGCCAGTTGTCGCTGTGCCGGAGCGACTCGTGCGGTGAGGACCCGACGCCGTCGTTCCAGATGTACCTTTTTCCATCACGAATGCCGATGCGGACCGCCGCGGTGGCGGTTCCCGAGAGCGCGAGGAGCGCCCCGAGCACGAGGAGATATCGGCGTTTCATTGTTCGGATCGAAAAAGGGTCTCAGTTTTGAGGACGGGATTATAACCGACCGGAGCCCCTCCGGAGCCTCCGCTCCGCGTCGCCCGCCCGAGGAATGCCCGGGGCTGGATGCGCGAAGTCGATTGGTTTCAGGCGTTTAGAGTTGACGAATCGAGAGGCACGCGATCCAGAAGCCCGTCAGGCCGCGCCGGCGGCCCCTGCCGCCCGCAACTCCCGAACCGCGGCCTCCGCCTCGCGCAGCGCGGCCGGAAGGAGGGCTTCGTTGCGGCCCCCCGCCTGCGCGAGATCCGGCTTTCCGCCGCCGCTGCCTCCGAGGGCCTTGCCGATTCGCGCCGCGACGCGGGACGCCGGAACGCGATCGGCGAGGTCCGCCGTCACGGCGACGACCACGGATGTCTTCCCGTCGCCGGCCGTCCCCACGACCACCACTCCGCTCTTCAAGCGCGAGCGGAGCGTGTCCGAGAGGCTCCGGAGCTCCGGGATCGACAGGCCTCCGGCGATCCGGGTCAGGACGGCGACTCCGTCTACGTCGCGCGTGTCGGACGCCGTCGAACCGTCGCCATCGCCCGACGCGAGCTTCAGCTTCAGGGAGGCGACCTCCCGCTCGAGCGCGCGAAGCCGCTCCTCGCGTTCGCGCCAGCGCTCGACGAGACCGTCGCGTGGAGCCTGCGCCGCAGAGGCGATCTCCGTGAGCGCCCGCTCGTCCTGATCGAGGAGCTCGACGACGCCGAGCGAAGTCACGGCCTCCAGCCGGCGGACGCCGGCTGCCAGCCCCCGGTCCGAAACGATCTTGAACGCGCCGATCTCGCCCGTGCGGTTCACGTGGCAGCCGCCGCAGAGCTCGACGGAGACGCCGTGGACGGACACGACGCGCACGCGCTCGCCGTACTTCTCCCCGAAGAACATGTCGGCTCCGCGCGAGCGGGCGTCTTCCATCGCCATCGTCTCCTTCGAGACGGGCTCGTCGCGCAGAATCGCCTCATTGACGAATCGCTCGATTTCCGCGATCTGTTCGGGCGTCGGCGGAGTCGCGATCGCGTAGTCGAACCGGAGCCGGTCCGGCGCGACCAGCGAGCCCATCTGGCGAGCGGCGCCCCCGAGCACCTGCCGCAGGGCGGCGTGGAGCAGATGCGTGCCGGTATGGTTGGCCTGGGTGCGGCGGCGCGTCCACTCGGGGACCGACATCGCGACCCGCGCGCCCGCCTCCAGGCGACCGCGCGTCACCCGCACGCGGTGCGCGATCACGCCCGGCGCGGGACGCCGGACGTCCTCGACCTCCGCTTCGCCAACCTCCCAGCTCCACTGCCCGGTGTCCGCCACCTGACCGCCGCCCTCCGGGTAGAAGACCGTGCGGTCCGTGATGACCTCTCCGGTCTGGCCCGTTTCGAGCGCGGCCGCCTTTTCCCCGTCGCGAGCGATGCCGAGAACCGTCGCTCCGTCGAGCCGTACGAAATCCTGCTCGGGGTAGCCGCGGAACTCGGAGTGCGCCGGCGGAAGACCGAGCCGCTCGAAGATCGAGGCGTCCGAGGCCTCGAACCTCGCCGACGCGCGTGACGACGCCCTCTGCCGTTCGAGAAGCTGCGCGAAGCCCTCCCGATCGATCGAGACCCCCTCGTCGCCGGCGATCTCCTCGATGAGCTCGAGGGGAATTCCATACGTGTCGTAGAAGCGAAAGACCGCGTCCGCCCCGATCTGCGTCCCCCCCGAGCGCCTCACGCGCTCGAGCTCTTCGCCGACGCGATCCACCCCGACGGACATCGTCCGCGCGAACCGGCTTTCCTCGTCCTCGAGAGTGCTCACGATCGCGCGAAGCACGTCGTCGTACCCGGGCTTCTCCGGGAAAAAGTAGACGTCGCGAAAGACGAGCTGGACGCCCGTCACGAGCTGGCTCAAGAACGGCGTGGAGAAATCGACCCCCAGGCGCCGGGCATATCGGAGCGCCCGCCGGATGATGCGGCGGAGGACGTATCCCCTCCCCTCGTTCGAGGGGAGAACGCCGTCGGCGATCAGCATCGTCGCCGCCCGCGCATGGTCGGCGACCACCCGGAACGGCGCGTCTTCGACCGCCATAAGGCCCCGGTACTCCTTTCCCGTCAGGCTCTCGATCAAGTCGATGATCGGCCGGAAAAGGTCGGTGTCGAAGTTGTTGTTGGCGCCCTGCAGGATGGCGGTGATCCGCTCGAGACCGGCTCCCGTGTCGACAGACGGCCTGGGCAGCGGTGTCACCCCGCCTGAGGCATCGCGCTCGAACTGCATGAAAACGAGGTTCCAGACCTCCATCGTCGTGTCGCCCTCGCCGTTGACGAGGTCCGGCCGGTTCCGGCGCGGGTCATCGGGGTCCGGGCCCTGGTAATAGTGCAGCTCGCTGCACGGCCCGCACGGCCCCGTCTCCCCCATCGACCAGAAGTTCTCCTTCTCGCCGAAGCGCAGGATCCGGTCCGGCGGAAGATGGGCCTCCCAAAGCTTCGCGGCCTCGTCGTCGTCGGTGAAGACGGTCGCCCAGATCCTCCGGGGGTCCAGGCCGTAGCCGGATTCGCGGTCGGTCATCAGGTTCCAGGCGTAGTCGATCGCGTCCTTCTTGAAGTAGTCGCCGAAGGAGAAGTTGCCGAGCATCTCGAAGAAGGTCTGGTGCCGGCCGGTGTACCCGACGTTGTCGAGGTCGTTGTGCTTGCCTCCCGCCCGCACGCACTTCTGGGAGCTGGTCGCCCGCGAATCGTCGCGTTTCTCGCGCCCGGTGAAGACGTCCTTGAACTGGTTCATGCCCGCGTTGGTGAAGAGGAGGGTGGGGTCTTCCGCGGGGATGAGCGAGGAGGAAGGCACGCGCCGGTGCCCGCGCTCTTCGAAGAACCTCAGGAAGGTCTCCCGAACGTCAGCCGAGGTCCATTTCTTCTTCGTCATCGGAGCCTTTCATCATTGCAGAGATCGCATCCGAGGCGAAACCCTTCCGGGACAGCGCATTCCGAACCCGGCGCCGGCGGGCGCCCGCCTCGAGGCCGGCCGCGCGCTTCCAGAGACCGTGAAACGCGCGGGCGAGGGCCGTTTGTTCCGCCTCGGGATCGCCTTCGGAAAGCGCGGCGGCGGTCGTCTCCTTCGAGAAGCCCAGAACGGAAAGCTCCCTCGCGATCCTCGCGCTGCCGTAGCGGCCCGCGCGCGCCCGAACGAGCGATCGCGCGGCGGCGAGGTCGTCGAGCCAGCCCTCGCGGGCGAGCCGGTCCAGAGCGTCCCGGATCGCGTCGCGCTCGAAGCCCCTTCGCGCGAGGGTGCGGGCGAGATCCTCCCGGCCCCGCGACCGGACGGTCAGAAGGCGCAGGGCCACGGACCGCGCGCCGGACGGCGAGGCGGGGTCGGGGGGCGGCTTCGGCCGGCGGGACCGCACGGCCAAGGATACCGGGGCGACCCGACGCGCGTCGGGAAAAGGAAGACCGGCTGCCGTTCAGCTTCTCGGACGTCCCGCCTCTAGCCGGCGCCGTCCGAGCGGCGCGGCACGCGCCGGCGAGGCTTCGTCCGATCGCCCGGCGGCTACCGCCCGTGGCCGGGATTTCCCTGGCGGCTGAAGTCGAAGGGCGACTCCTCTTCCGCGAGGGGGTTGAAGTCCGACGGCGCCTCGAGCTCGGCGTCCATCTCCTCGCGGGCGAGGTCGGACGTCGACTGGATTCCCTGAATCTTCAGCTTGAACTCGTTCGGGTTCGTCGAGCGCTTCAGGGCCTCCTCGAGGGTGATGAGGCCCGACTTGTAGAGCTGGTAGAGTGACTGGTCGAAGGTCTGCATCCCGTACTGCGACGTTCCCGCCTGGATCGCGTCCTTGATGAGCTTCGTCTTTTCCTTGTTCTCGATGCACTCGCGGACGTAGGCCGTCCGCATGAGGATCTCCGCGGCCGGGACGCGTCCGAGACCGTCGGCGCGCGGCATCAGGCGCAGGGAGATGACCGCCTTCAAAACGGCGCCGAGCTGCAGGCGGATCTGCTTCTGCTGGTGGGGAGGAAAGACCGAGATGATGCGGTTGACCGTCTCCGTCGCGTCCAGGGTGTGGAGAGTCGAGAAGACGAGGTGGCCCGTCTCCGCGGCCGTGAGCGCCGTCTCGATCGTCTCGTAGTCGCGCATTTCACCGACGAGGATCACGTCGGGGTCCTGCCGCAGCGCGCTTCGAAGCGCCACCCCGAATCCCTTCGTGTCCACCTCGACTTCGCGCTGGTTGACGATCGATTTCTTGTCGCGGTGGAGGAACTCGATCGGGTCCTCGATCGTCATGATGTGCTCGTTGCGCTGCGAGTTGATCTGGTCGATCATCGCGGCGAGCGACGTCGACTTGCCGGAACCGGTCGTCCCGGTGCAGAGGATCAGCCCGCGCTGCTCGGAGCAGATCTTCTCGAGAACCGGGGGCAGGAGCAGCTCCCGGATGGTGAGAATCCTGGCGGGAATGACGCGAAGGACCAGTCCGACCGTGCCGCGCTGCTGGAAGATGTTGCATCGGAAGCGGCCGAGGTTCGGCACGGAGTAGGCGATGTCGATCTCGTAGTCGTTCTTGAACTTTTCTTTCTGCCGGGCCGACATGATCGAGAACGCCATCGCGATGGTGTCCTCCTGCATGAGCCGCCGGACGTCGGTCATCGGGGTGAGCACCCCGTCGACACGCAGAACGGGAAAAGCGCTGACTTTGAGGTGCAAGTCGGACGCTTTGCGCTCGACGGCGACCTTCAGGAGATCGTTGATGTGCATGAATTGACCTCTTTGAGAAGCTAGAGTACGCCGGTTCGGGAGGGAAAGAAAGGCGCTCGAGCCGGACGCGCCCCCGCCGCGGGTGCGCGCTCAGCGGCCGCGTTGGACACGTAAACCCTCGATTCGCAGCGTTTAGCCGCCGACGCGGACCCCCGTCTCGACCGGGACGGGCGTCAACCACCCGTAGGTGTCGTCGCGCTCTCCCGCGAGCAGGGTGAAGAACTCCTTCTGGAGCCGCTCGGTGACCGGTCCGCGCGTGCCGCGTCCCACGGGAATCCGGTCGACGGATCGGATCGGGGTCACCTCGGCCGCGGTCCCCGTCAGAAACACCTCGTCGGCGATGTAGAGCATCTCCCGGGCGATCTGCTGCTCGACGACCGTGTAGCCCGCGTCGCGCGCGAGCGTCATGATCGAGTCGCGCGTGATGCCCGGCAGGATCGTGCCCGCCAGCGGGGGCGTCAGGATGCGTCCCCCGTACACGAGGAAGATGTTCTCGCCGCTGCCCTCCGAGATCCGTCCCGCGTTGTCGAGAGCGATCCCCTCCGTGTACCCGTTGGTGATCGCCTCCATCTTGATCAGCGCGGAATTCAGGTAGTTCCCCGTCGCCTTGGCCATCGCCGGAAACGTGTTCGGCGCCATGCGGTTCCAGGACGACACGCACACGTCGACGCCGTTTTCGATGGCCTCCTCCCCGAGATACTTGCCCCACCGCCAGACGGCGATCAGCACGTCGACGGGGCTGCGGAACGGGTTGACGCCGAGGGCCCCCAGGCCCCGGTAAACGACGGGACGGACGTAGCACTCGTCGAAACCGTTGGCCCGGATCGTCTCGAAGATCGCGTCCTTGAATTCCGCCGGCGAGTACGGCACGTCCATCCGATAGACCTTGCAGGAGTGGTACATCCGGTCGATGTGCTCGTCGAGACGGAAGGCGGCCGATCCGTTCTTCGTCTTGTAGACCCGGAGGCCCTCGAACATTCCGGACCCGTAATGGAGGACATGAGAGAAAGCGTGAATCTTCGCGTCCGCGAAATCCACCAGCCGGCCGTTCATCCAGACCTTCTTGACGTCCTCGTACGACATCGCGTGGGACCTCCGTTGTAAAAACGAGGTGCGGGGCGGGCGACTCGCGGAGTTTATCAACGACGCAGGAAGGCGCCGGTCAAGCTCCGTTCGGGCGGCTTCTCGCGAAAGCGGCCCGGGTCAGCACGACCGCCGCGAGCGCCGCGGTCTCAGCGCGGAGCGTCGAGGCGGGCAATGCGACGGCGGTCCACCCGGCCCGCGAAGCGGATGTCCTCTCGGGCTCGCTCCAGCCTCCCTCGGGGCCGACGAGCAGCGAGACGGGCGACGCAGCGAGCTCCGCGGGAAAAGCCCCGCCGGAGGCGTCGAGGATCAGCCGGATGCTCTCCGGCGGGGGCGCCTCGAGCACGTGGCCGAAGTCGACGGGCCCCTCGCAGCGCGGCCACCGGGTCGCACCCGACTGCTTCGCCGCTTCGCGAACGAGGCGTTCCAGGCGGGCCAGGGTCTGCGAGCCCGTGCGGAAGGCCTGCGTTCGGTCCGTTCGCACGAGCGTCAGGAGGGCCACGCCGAGCTCGGCGGCCTTCTCGGCCGTCCAGGACATCCTCTCCGGCCGGACGCCGGCCACCGCCAGGCGGATCTCGGGCCCCGAGTCGCGGTCGGGGGCCGGTCGCACGGCCGAGACCACCACGTCGATCTCGCCGCGCACGATTCCGGCGATCCGTCCGTCGGCCTCGGCACCGCTCCCGTCGATGAGCACGACCACTTCTCCCGTCGAGAGCCGCCGCGATCGGGCATGGCCCGCCTCCTCCCGGGGTAACCGGATCGTCTGACCGGCCACCGGCAGGGCCGGGACTACGAAGCGCGGTGGAGACATACGCTCGTCCAGTCGTTTTCGACGCGGCGCCCCGCGAGAGCGAATCGCCGGGACCGGACGCTGGCGACCACTTCGGCCTCGCGGTCGAGGGGAATCCCGGAGAGGATCAGCTTGCCTCGCGACGCGACGCGCGCGAGCACGTCGGAGCGGATGGCGAAGAACTCTTCGGGCAGCAGGTTCGCGATCACGATCGCGAACCGTCCGTCGACGGCGGAGGCCTCCGCGGCCGCGAGCCGCACTCGCCCGCCGAACGCGTGGCGGCGAACATTTTCGCGAGCGACGAAGACGGCGTCGACGTCCGAGTCGTATCCGAAGGCGCGAGAGGCCCCGAGCGCGGCGGCCGCGAGCGCGAGAACGCCGGACCCCGTTCCCACGTCGAGGACCGTGTCGCCTTCGGAGAGCTCCTCCTCCAGCGCGACCAGCGCCAGGCGCGTGGACTCGTGTCCGCCGGTCCCGAAGGCGCGCGACGCGGGGATTCGCAATGCCACGCGCCCGGAGGGCGGGGCGGAGTCCGACGGATCCCCGGGATCGAGCCAGAGCCGCGTTCCCACGGCGAAGGGGCGCGACGCGAGACGGAACGTCTCGAGAGGGTCGCCCTCCGCGATGTCGGTGACGAGCTCCCACCGGATCCCGCGCTCCTTCAGCGAGGACGCGGCGGCGCGGGCGGCGGCCGCGTCCCGGAAGCATGCGACGAGGTTCCTTCCCTCTTCGACGAACCCGAGGGGGCCGA
>JBBQNC010000059.1:0-13974 GCA_038329555.1 Thermoanaerobaculia bacterium | reverse complement strand
GTCAGTTCGCGCTCGACGGGCAGATCCCCGACCAGAACAACAAGTGGTCGCCGCGCGCAGGCTTCAGCTACGCCCCGGACCCCAAGACGGCGATCCGGCTCTCGGCAGGTCGTTTCTGGGCGCGCACGCCCGGAATCCTCTTCGCCCAGCTCCTGACCGCGAATGGCCTGACGGGGACCCAGTACACGATCAACGCGTCGACGACGACCGCGCCGACCGATGCCCTGGCCCCGGGCTGGGGGGATGCGTTCAACCCGAACATCGTCGCGCCGATCAACTTCCAGGCGGTCCCGACGCCCTCGCGGCTCGGCGTCTTCACGACGGCCACCAACTACAAGGACCCGGTGACGAATCGGATCACGCTCGGCATCGACCGGGAGATTGTCACCAACACGATCGTCGGCATCGAGGGAACCTACGCGGAGGCGAAGAACCTGGAGAGGCTGAATGATCCGAATCTCGCTTACGGCGGTTTTTTCTCTTCCGTCAATCAACAGCCGACGTACTTCGACAAACCGGACACCGATAACACTCGGAGGGCCATACGGCCGAACTCCGGTTACGGGCGGATCTCGACTTACACGACGGACGCGCGCTCCAAGTACGAAGCGGTGACCTTCAACCTCCAGCACCGGTTCACTCGGGACCTGCAGTTCTTCGTGGGGGCGACCTGGTCCGAGGACAAGGACAACGACTCGAACGAGCGGAACTTCGCCGGCGCGCAGGCGGAAGATCTGCACAACCTCGACGGCAGCTATAGCTGGGCGAACCGCGACCAGCGATGGAGGTTCGGGGCCAACGCGAACTGGAACACGCCCTGGTGGGGCATCGGCCTCTCCGGCACTTATCGGTGGAGCACGGGCTCTCCCTACACCGCCGTCACCGGCGTCGACAGCAACGGTGACGGTTTCTTCAACGACCGCCCGACCATCGCCGGCGTGCACCAGTCCCGTAATCAGTTCCGGCAGCCGAACTTCATGCAGCTCGATTTCCGCGTCGCGAAGACGTTTCTGATCGGACCGGTGGGTTTGACCGCCATCGCCGAGTGCTTCAACTGCGCGAACAACAAGAACCGGCTCGTCACGAACTTCACGTGGGGAACCGGGCAGACGCCCTCCTCCACGTTCGGAGTCACCAACGGCGTCTACACGGTGCCGCGCACGCTCCAGTTCGCGGGGCGCGTCGACTTCTAATCCGGGTTTCGGCGGCTTTCCTGGGATGAGGGCGGGAGGAAACTCCCGCCCACTTTCTTTTTTGCCGCCGGGGGTGAGAAGTCCGAGGCCCCCGGAAGGGGCCGCGGGCTTGCCCCCCTCACCCCTCCTCTCCCTCCGCTGACGCGGGTGGTGAGGCGAAGGGTGTGCCGGCTCGCCTCGCGCGGGCTCCGACACCGGTCTGTCTCGAGGCGAGCCGGGAGGTCTTCGTGCCCGCCTACCGGCTCGCGACCGTGGCCGCCTCGACGATCGACACGGTCTTCGCTCCCGCGTCCATCTCCGCCACGACCCCGAACGGCAGAGTGACCTTTTGCTTGGTGTGGCCGAAGACCAGCCCCGCGAGGACGGGCTTTCCGATGTCGCCCAGAATCTCGTCAACGAGGTCGGAGATCGAGAGGTTGACCTCGAAGCTCGACAGGGCCGGCGTGCAGTCCGTGCACGTGCCCCAGACGATTCCGGCAACCTCGGCGAACTTGCCCGCGAGCTTCAGCTGCACGAGCATCCGGTCGATGCGGTAGGGCGCCTCGCCGGTGTCCTCCAGGAACAGGATCTTCCCCCGCGTGTCGATCTCGTACGGGGTCCCCATCATCGTGGAGATGAGCGTCAGGTTCCCGCCCGTGATCGCGCCGCGCGCTTTTCCCGGGGCGACGGTGTGGCGGGGATAGGCGGGCGCGAGCGGGTCGTCCTCGGGCGGATTCGTCAGCTCCCCGATCGGCTCCGGAACGAAGACCGCCTTCTTGAAATAGTCGAGCGTCCACTGCGGAAGCGACGCCATCGCGACGGGCCCGTGGAACGTCACGACGCCCGCCATCTTCGTGATGGCGAGATGGAGCCCCGTGATGTCGGAGTAGCCGAGAAGGATCTTCGGATTGCGGCGAATGAGTGCGTAGTCGAGCGAATCGAGCAGGCGCTCGGTTCCGTATCCGCCTCCCAGGCAGAAAACGGCCGCCACCGCCGGATCGGAGAACATCGCGTGCAGATCGTCGACGCGCTCCCGGACCGTGCCCGCCATGTAGCCGTGCCGCGCCTTCGCGTTCCGGCCCAGCTTCGACTTCAACCCGAGCGCCGCGAGCCGCGTCACGGCGTCCTCGATACGCCAGAGGTCGAAGACGTAGGACGAGGGCGCGACGAGGCCCACCGTGTCTCCCGGCTTCAGAGCCGGCGGCTTCACCATCGTCGGCGCGGCCGGGGCCGCCGTCGGCGCAGCCCGCTTCGGCGCGGCGCCGGCGATCAGGGCGGCGCCGGCGGAGAGGCCGGCACCGCGGAGAAACGAACGTCGGGTGTTCGTCATCGCGTCAGCGTCCCCGTTCCGCGAGCGCCTTGCGGCGCGCCGCTTCGAACTCGTCGCCCGGATTCCAGCTCGGGAGCGCGTCCGCGTTGGCGACCTTCAGCCCCAGGTAGAAGTCGAGCTGCAGGTCCTCGACGGCCCCGGAGAGATCCCAGTCGTCCCGGTACTCGTCCGAGGGCTGGTGGTAGTCCTTCTTCTCGTAGTGGTCGATCCGCTGCTCGCCCCAGCCCGCGGGCTTGCCGACGAAGTCGGTGCCCGGGTCGAAGTACGCGGCGGGCACGCCGATCTTGGCGAGGTTGAACTGGTCGGAGCGGTAGAAGTGCCCCTTGTCGGGGAACGGATCCGCCTTGACCGTGCGCCCCTGCATGGCCAGGATCTCGCGGATCGTCTCGTCGAGGCTCGATTTGCCGAGGCCGACCATCGAGACGTCCTTCGTGCGTCCCCAGATGTTGACCTCGTCGATGTTGACGTTCGCCGCGATGTCTCCGGGCGGCACGGGCGGGTGCTTGGCGAGGTACTCCGACCCGAGGAGCCCCTGCTCCTCCGCGGTCACCGACGCGAACACGACGGTCCGGCGCGGCGCGCGAGGCAGGTGCTTGTAGGCGCCGGCGATCGCGAGGAGCGCGGCGACTCCCGACGCGTTGTCGCGAGCACCGTTGTAGATCACGTCCTCTCCCGGCTTCGCTCCCTCTTCCTTCCTGCCCAGGTGATCGTGGTGCGCCGTATAGAGCACGATCTGCTTCGAGAGAGAGGGGTCGCTGCCTCGGATCTGCCCGAGGGCGTTGCCGCTCTCGACGCTGCGAATGGAGCTCGTGAGCGCGAACGAGAGACGCACGCCGAGGGGAACGGGCCGGAAGTCCTCGAGCTGCGCGGCGGAGCGAAGGCGATCGAGGTCCTGCCCGCCCAGAGCGGCGATCTTCTTCGACGCGGCGTCCGTCGCCCAGGCCTTCAGCGTGATCCGAGGAGCGCCCTCGTCCGGAAGCTCGTAGCGCTCCCCCGCCCAGGACGACTGGATCACGTTCCAGTCGTAGCCGGCCGACGGGGTCGTGTGGATGATGATCACGCCGGCGGCGCCCTTCTTTCCCGCGATCTCGTACTTGTAGTCCCAGCGTCCGTACCAGAGGCGGGTCTTCCCGGCGAAGAGCCTCGGGTCGTCTTCCGGGTCGTTGTTCATCATGAGAAGGATCTTTCCGTGGACGTCGACCCCCTTGTAGTCGTCCCAGCTGTATTCGGGCGCGACGATGCCGTAGCCGACGAACACGACTTCCGCGTCCGCCACGGACGCTTCCGGCTTCTGGATCCCGGGAAACGCCATGAAGTCTTCCTTGTACCGGAACGACGCCTTGCCGGAGACGCCCGAAATAGTCATCTCCGCGGGGACCCTCGGCGTGATGGCGACGAGCGGGACTTTCTGGATCCATCCGCCTCCCGGCGCCGCAGGCTCGAGACCGAGCGCCTCCATCTGGCTCGACACGTACTCGAGCGCCAGCCGGTCGCCCCGCGTGGAAGGTCCGCGGCCCTCGAGGAGATCCGATGCGAGGAACTTCGTGTGCGCGCGGATCGCGGCCGGCGTGATCGCGGCCGCCGCCGCTTTTTCGGCCGCACCGCCGGACCGCGGTGAGGCGGGACGCGCCGCCGCGGCTGGCATCGCGAGGAGAAGGGCGAGGGCGCAGGCATGGAGCATCATCGGTTCATCCTTTCGTGGGCGCTTCGGCCGGTGCCGCG
The DNA here is from genome assembly GCA_038329555.1 of Thermoanaerobaculia bacterium. Taxonomy (GTDB): domain Bacteria; phylum Acidobacteriota; class Thermoanaerobaculia; order UBA5066; family Gp7-AA6; genus JALYUA01. The sequence goes on along the minus strand of JBBQNC010000059.1, from coordinate 9,750 downwards.
GCGACCGGAAGATGCGAGGCGCGAGAATTATGGGCCACCGGCCGGGCCGGAGGACCCTTCTCGGCGGGCTCCGCGGATTTCGGTTTCGGCATCGGCTTTCTCGGAAGGAGCGTCTCGCGCATCGCGGCCTCGTACACGAACGTGGCGATGACGACCGACGCCTGCATGAGGTCCTCCCGCTGCAGATGCTCGTAGACGTCCTGATTCGTGTGGTGGGTGCGAGTCTCGTAGTCGACATCGTCCTGGATGAACTGAAAACCGGGGAGGCCGACGCGATCGAACGGGACGTGATCCGTGCTGCCGGTGTTGCGCATCGTGACCGTCGTCGCTCCCAGGTCCTTCAGGGGGACGAGCCACGACTGAAAGATCGGAACGGCCGTCGCGTTCTCCTGCGCGTAGATGCCGCGGATCCTGCCGGTTCCGTTGTCCACGTTGAAGTACGCGCTAAGCGTGGCGTGCTCGGGCTTGATGGTCAGCGGCGCCGTCAGCGGCCGCATGTACGACGGGATGTCGTCGGACTCCCCCGGCGGCGGGGCGTCGGACCGGGCGGCGAAGTGCTGGGCGACATAGGCTTGCGATCCGAAGAGTCCTTGCTCCTCGCCGCTCCACAGGGCGATGCGAATCGTCCGCCGCGGGCGCGCGCCGATCGCCTTCAGGATCCGCACCGCCTCCATGGTCGCGATGACGCCCGCGGCGTTGTCGGTCGCGCCCGTTCCCGCGTGCCACGAGTCGAGGTGGGCGCCGAGCATCACGACCTCGCCCTTCTTGTCGGTGCCGGGAATCTCGGCGATGGTGTTGTACTGGAGCAGGTCTTCCTCGATCAGCCGCGCCCGGACGTCGAGCGCGAGCGCCACCTCGACCCCGCGGTCGAGCAGCCGGACGATGCGGCCGTAGTGCTCCGCGGCCATCACGACGTCGGGGATCCCGACCGGATCGCCCTTCTTCCAGCTGCCGGCGGCTTGAACCGCGAGAATGCCTCCGTCGGAGCGGCCGGGGACCACGATGGCCAGCGCCTTTTCCTCGGCCAGGAACTTGTCGACGAGCTTGCGCAGGGCCCGGCGCTTCCGGTACTCCTCGCGGTTGTACCGCTGGGTCTCGGAGATGTCGAACCGCTCGAGCTCGTCCAGCTCCTTCGCGTCGTAGCGGGAGGAATCCGGCTTCTCGTGCGGCTTGATCTCACGCGCTTCCCCGAAGAAGACGATCCGGCCGGCGAGCTTGCCCCGATAGGTCTCGAGCTCTTCCTTCGAGCTGGCCTTGAGCGCGAAGGCGGGCCCGGCGACGGGGCCCTTCGTGCCCGGCGTCCAGGCCTCCGGGATCGCCAGGAGTTGCGCCGTGTCGGGCCGGATCATCCGAACCGAGCACTCCTCGTAGGTCCACCCGCGGCCAAACGGCCCCCAGCTCTCGAGGTGTGCGTTGGCGAGCCCCCACTCCTCGAGCGTTCGCCGCGTCCAATCGTTGGCCTCCTTCATCTTCGGGGAGCCGGTCAGCCGGGGACCGATTCCGTCCACGAGCCCGCTCGCCGTCTCCATGACGCGCGAGTGATGCAGTCCTTCGAGACGAATCCGGGTGACCGCGTCGAGATCGACTCTTTCCTGGGGGCCCGCCGGCGCCGCGAGAAGGAGAAGTCCGGCGAGGAGAAGGAAAACGAGCTTCAAGTGGCCTCCTTGCAGCCGGGCGCGTTCGAGACGGTCCATTCGCGCCCGGGCAGCGGGAAGACTACACGCAGGTCGGCGCGGACGCGCCTCCGGGTGACAGGAGACAGCTGTCCGGTGACGGCAGCCAGAACCAGGGCAACCGAAGCGACATCTGTCCAGTGAGCGGCGCCCGGCGCTGCCGACACCCGTCACCTGTCACCCGACACCTTGCTCAGTCGGCGGCGAAGAGCGTCAGGGCGAATCCCGCCCGGGCGTCGATCCACTGGTCCAGCGAGCGGAATCCTGCGCGCCGTCCGAGCGCGATCACCTGCTCCGGTGTGTACTTGTATGAGCTCTCCGTCCAGATGAACTCGTCCTTCTCGAAGCGCACTACGCACTCGGCGCGGGGGATCGAGACCCTCTGCGGCCGCTTCGACACGAGGCGCATCTCCACCCGGGACTCCTCCGGATTCCACACGGCGCGGTGGTCGAACCCGTCGAGGTCGAAGTCGGCGAGGAGCTCCGTGTTCATTCTCACGAGCAGGTTCTTGTTGAACGCCGCGGTGACTCCGAGAGGATCGTCGTACGCCAGAAGCAGATCCTCCTCGGGCTTCACGAGATCGGCTCCCAGCAGCAGCGCGTCTCCTGGCCGCAGGGACTCCCGGATTCCCGACAGGAACGAGTGAGCGGCCGGGGGGTCGAAGTTGCCGATGTTCGAGCCGAGAAAGAGGAGCAGCATCGCGCTGTTCTCGACGCGCTGTTTCGCCGCGTGCCTCAAGCCCTCCTCGTAGGTGGCGCGATGCCCGACCACCGAAACGTGCTGGAGGCCGCCGAGCGCCCGCTCCGAGAGCTCCAGCGCCACCGGCGAGATGTCGATGAGATGCACGGAGACGCGGCGGGGCCGGTTCCTCAGCGCCTCCGCAAGCATCGCGATCTTCTCGCCACTTCCGCAGCCGAGCTCGACCAGCGTCAGCGGATCGGAGAAAGAGGCGACGATCTGCGGTGCGAACCGCGACAGAAGGCGAGCCTCGGCTCGCGTGATGCGGTACCACGGCAGCCGGCAGATCGCCTCGAAGAGCGTGGAGCCCAGGCCGTCGTAGAGATACTTCGACTGGATCTGTTTCGGCGTGAGCGCCAGGTCTCGGCGTACCTCCATCGCGAAATCGCGTACGAACTCGACCGGAGGCGCGTCCACGCTGGTGGGGAGCGTCATCGGCCTCGCCTCATCGAACGTCCCCGTCCCCGGCCTTGTTCCTCACGAGGCGAAACGACGCATAGACGTGCGGATACGTCGGTCGAAACCAGTTACGAAAACTTCGCCGCACGAGCTCGCGGGCAGTCACCGGCGACGCCCCCTTCATGACGTAGTGCTTGCCGTCGAAGAAGTCGGCGGAGTACTGCGGGTAGGACGCCATCGGCTCGAAGCCCGGGAATCCCTCGAAGACGGTGGACGTCCACTCCCACCCGTTGCCGACGAGGTCGTGAATTCCCCAGGCGCTCACCCCCTGGGGGAAGGAACCGACGGCGACCGGCTCCCAGTGGCGGAAGTCGAAGTTGCCCCGCGTCTCGTCGGCGGGCGCGTCGCCCCATGGGAAGGCGCGCTCGCGCCCCGAGGGATCGCCGAACGCGGCCCGGTGGAACTCGGCCTCCGACGGCAGCCGCGCCCCGCGCCAGCGCGCGAAGGCCGACGCCTCCGCGTGGGAGACCCACGCGGGCCATGCGGGGGGCAGCGGAATCCGTTCGAACATTCCGAGCCAATCCCATCCGCGGTCCCCCCGGACCCAGAAGGGCGGGCTCGACACCCGGGCGCTCCGGACCCACTCGAGGCCGTCGGCGTCCCAGAGCTCCTCGCGTCGGTACCCGCCCGCTTCGACGAACTCGAGAAACTCGGCGTTGGTCACGTCGTGCTCGCCGATCTCGAACTCGGGCACGGAGACCGCCCGGCGGGGGAACTCGTTGTCCCAGCCGAAAGCGATCTCGTCGCGCCCGGCGCCGAGCGTCGCGACGCCGGGAGGGACCCGCACCATGCGGGGCCGCGGGGCTTCGGGCGGGCCGGGCACGGGCGCGGGCGCGCCGTCCCCGGGAAGCTTCCGGTCGTAGGGAAGGCGCCGCCACATGTAGTGGAGGGTCTCATGGTGCATCGGCTCGTGCTCGAGCATGGTGTAGAGCGCCAGGCCTCCCCGCAGAAGCGGGTTGTCTTCGCGCTCGACCGGGCGCTCGAGGATGGCGCGCTCGACGGTCGCGTCCGCACGTCTCGCGTAGTCGATCGTGCGCGCGCGGGAGGGCCAGGACGGCTCGGCCCCGGGGACGGGCGCGACCTCCGGGTCGATGCCCCGCTCGAAGATCTTCTCGAGCGCCGGGTCGACGCCGCGCTCTCCCATCGCGCGGATCCAGAGCGTCAGGACATTGAACGCCGGCAGGTGCCCCTCGTAGAACCCGATGGGATTCCGGAGCGCGATCGGGCGGTCGAGCCAGGCCTCGTCGGGAATGAGGGAGAACAGCTCCCCGGACCGGCTTCGATTCCGGCGGAACCGCTCCAGAGCCGCTTCCCGATCGATCGCCGCCATGGCCGGACGCATGCTAAACCTACGCCATGGAAAGAATGCTAGATTCGCCGGGATGGACAGGAACGCCGCCTCCCGCCTTCCGATTCTTGGATTCTCGGCCCTCTTCGCCTTCCTCTGCGGCGCCTGCGGGTCCCGATCGGCCGTGACGCCCCCCGCATCCTCCCCGGCTCCCGGTGCGGCGACGGCCGCGGCCCCGGCCGATCCTCTGGCGATCGCGCCCGACGTCTCCGACAGGGTCCGGCAGTTCCCCGCCACGCGGATCGACTACGACCGGGCCCTGCTCGACGAGCGGGAAACGGGCGTCCTGCAGCTTTTGATCGAGGCCTCGAAGGCGCTCGATCCGATCTTCGACCGTCAGGTGGCCGAGGAGGTTCCCGCGATGCGCGAACGCGTCGCGCGCCTGGTCGTCGAGCATCGACCGAGGTCGGTCCCGGCGTTCGAGTACTTCGACATCATGCGGGGCCCGTGGGACCGCCTCAAGGGGGAGGAACCCTTCATCGGGAATCGCCCCAAGCCGAAGGGCGCCGGGTTCTATCCCGTCGACCTGACCAAGCAGGAATTCGAGAGCTGGATCGCCGCGCATCCCGCGGACAAGGAGGCATTTCAGGGCCTGTTCACGGTGATCCGCCGCGACGGAAACCGTCTGGTCGCGGTCCCCTACTCGAAGGAGTACGCCGCCGCCCTCGGGCGGGCGGCCGGGAAGCTTCGCGAGGCGGCCGCGCGGACCGGGAACGCGACCTTGAGGACGTTCCTCGAAAAGCGCGCCGAGGCGTTCCTGACCGACGACTACTTCGCCTCCGACGTCGCCTGGATGGACCTCGATTCCGACATCGAGATCGCCATCGGGCCGTACGAGGTCTACGAGGACTCGCTTTTCAACTACAAGGCGGCGTTCGAGTCCTTCGTCACGGTGCGCGACAAGGCGGAGAGCGCGCATCTCGCCGTTTACGCGCAGCACCTGCCCGAGATGGAGCGCAACCTGCCGCTTCCGGACGCCCACAAGAACTTCAACCGCAAATTCGAGTCGCCGATTCGGGTCGTTCAGGAAGTCTTCACGGCGGGCGACGCGAGACGGGGCGTCCAGACCTCCGCGTTCAACCTGCCCAACGACGAAAGGGTCCGCGAGGCGAAGGGCTCGAAAAAGGTGCTGCTGAAGAACGTGATGGAAGCCAAGTTTCGCCAGAGCGGCCGGCCCGTCGCCGAGAGAGTCCTCGACCCGCAGCAGGCCGGGCGCATCGCGTTTGACCCCTACTTCAACCACACGCTCTTCCACGAGCTCTCCCACGGTCTCGGCCCCGGAGTCATCACGGGTCCCGACGGGCGCCGCGTCGAGGCCCGGCTCCTGCTCCAGAACATCTATTCGACGATCGAGGAGGCCAAGGCGGACGTCGTCGGCCTCTGGAACATCCTGTACGCGCTCGACAAGAAATGGCTGACCTCGTTCGACGAGGAGTCCCTGGCCGCCACCTATACGGGGCTCATGTTCCGCTCGATGCGTTTCGGTCTCGAGGAGGCGCATGGCGGCGGGACCGCCGTGCAGTGGAACTGGTTCCGCGAGAAGGGCGCCATCGTGCCTTCGTCCGGAGGCCGGTTCCTGGCGCGCCCGGAGAAGTTTCGGGAGGCGGTCCGATCGCTCGCGGCGGAGCTCCTGATGATCGAGGCGACGGGCGACTTCGAACGCGGAAAGCGCCTCCTGGACAAGTACGGAAAGTCGAACGCCGAGATCGACCGGGTCAACGGCGGCTTGAAGGACATTCCCGTGGACATCAAGCCGGTGTTCGTGGCCGCCCGCGAGAGCTGAGAGGATCGGGGAGTCTCGAAAAGAGTCGAGGATCGAAATTCACACAGCCGCTCCGAGGTGACCAAAGATGGACGAAAACATGAATGACGCCGACGCCCCCGCACCCGCACCCGCCCGCCCGAAGACCCGACGCAAGCCGGCCGCGAAGCGCCCGGCGGCCACCGGCGCCGCGGTGGGCGAGCGGCGCGCCCCGGCCCGCCGGAAGCCCGCGGCCCGAAAGCGCCCGCCCGCGCCGAAGCCGGCCGGGGTCGAGGGTCTTCTGCGCGGATTCGCGCAGAAGGCGAGCGAGGTGGGAGCGAGCCTCGCGGCCGCCTCCGGCGAGGGCGTCGCGTCGGCGCGCCGCGCGCTCGGGCAGGCCGGGGTCGCGTCGAAGAGCACGATCGATCGGGTCACCCGCGAATGGAAGAGCATGGATCCGAAGCGGCGCGCCCAGTACCTCGCCGCGATCCTGGGCGCCCTCGCCGCCGCGTCCGCACCGATCGTCCGCTCCCGGCTGAAGAAGCGCTGAACGGCTGAAGGGCTGAAGGGCTGACCGGCTGAACGGCCCCAGGCCGCGGGGAGCCGCCCGGCTCCCCGCCCGGCCTCTGGCTTCGAACGGGCCGTTCTTCGCCGTCATAGACTTCGCCGCGTGAAACGAACCTCCAGGCTCGCATTCGGATCGATCGGAGCGATCATTGCGATCGCCGCGTCTCTCTGTCTCGCCCGGGGGCTCTTTGCCGCGGAGCCGCCCGGCACGGCCCTTACGCTTCCGTCGGCCGGCGGCATCGACGCCCTCGATCCCCTTCTGCGCAAGCTGGCCACGAACCGCCGCCTTCTCATCATCGCCGCGCACCCGGACGACGAGGACACGGCGCTTCTGACGCTCGGTTCCCGGGGCATGGGAGGCGAGGCGGCCTACCTGTCCCTGTCGCGCGGCGACGGCGGGCAGAATCTGATCGGCGACGAGCTCGGCATCGGACTCGGGCTCATCCGCACCGAAGAGTTGAACGCGGCGCGGCGTCTCGACGGCGCGCGGCAGTTCTTCACCCGGGCCTACGATTTCGGTTTCACCCGATCCGTCGACGAGGCGTTCCGTCTCTGGCCGAAAGACGCGCTCCTTGAAGACACGGTCCGGATCCTCCGGCGGTTCCGGCCGCAGGTGGTCGTGGCGATCTTCTCCGGCACCGTTCGGGACGGCCACGGCCAACACCAGGCCTCGGGAATCGTGGCGCGCGAGGCGTTCCGCCTTGCGGGCGACCCGGCCGCCTTTCCGCAGCTGGCGGCCGAAGGGCTGCGGCCGTGGCAGCCGGCCGCGCTGTACCAGACGACGCGGTTCCTGGACCGGGAAAAGACGACCTTGATCCTCCCGACGGGCGGCCTCGAGCCCCTGAACGGCCGCTCGTTCCAGCAGATCGCGGTGGCGAGCCGCAGCCTGCACCGCTCCCAGGGGACCGGCGCGCTCCAGCCGATCGGCCCGAACGAGGCCCGGGTCGGGTGGCTCGAAGGAGGCGCGGGCCGCGACGCCCGGGACCTCTTCGCGGGAACCGAATCGGATCTCGCGTCGCTCGCGGCGGGCGTCGCGGACCCCGGGCGGCGGACCGACGTCGCCGCGAGGCTCTCGCGCGTCGCGGCTCTCGCGAGCGAAGTGCGGAGCCGTTTGTCCACGTCCGACCTGGCCACGGCGACGGCCCCGCTCTCGACGATCCTCGCGGAGCTGCGCGCAAGCCGCGGGCTCGTCTCCCCCGAGAGCCCCGCCGGAGCCGATGCGGCGGCGACACTCGACGAGAAGATCCGGGCCGCCGAGTCGGCGCTCGCCGTATCGGCCGGGATCGCGATCGACGCGCTCGCGGACGGCGAGACCGTTTCGCCCGGCGAGTCGTTGAACGTGACGGTCCAGGTCGCCGACTCGGGGCGGGAGGGGGTCGAGATCGAGAGCGCGGCTCTGACGAGCCCGGATGGCTGGACGGTTCCGGCCGCAGCCGCGGGGAAGCCGCTCGCGCCGGGCGCTCTCGCGGAATGGAAGCTGTCGGCGGCGGCGCCGGCCGAGGGCCGGCCCACGATTCCCTATTTCCTCCGCAACCCGCTTCGCGGCGGCATGTACGACTGGACCGGTGTGCCGCCGGCGGTTCGAGGCGAGCCCTTCGCCCCGCCGCCGCTCTCCGCCGTCGTCGCGCTGAAGATCGGCTCGTCGCGCGTCACGATCTCGCGGGAAGTCACGTTGCGCATCCGCGATGAGGAGTACGGAGAGATCCGCCACGCCGTCCGAGCCGTGCCGCGTGTGGAAGTCGCCGTCGATCCCCGGCTCATCGCCCAGTCGATCCGCGTCGGAACCTCGTCGCCGCGCTTCACCGTGACCGTGGCTTCGAACGCCGCCGGTCCGATCTCGGGCCGGATCGAGACCGCCGCCCCCGGCGGCTGGAAGGCCTCGAGTCGTCCGTTCTCCCTCGCCCGGAAGGGCGACCGCTCCGTGATCGAGATTTCGCTCTCCCCGCCGCCGGGCGGCGCGCGGGCGGGCCGATTCGAAGTCCCCGTCTCCGTTGTGCTCGATTCGGGTGAGCGCTTCTCGGCCGGAATCCGGATCATCGACTACGAGCACATCCGGCCGACGCCGTTCCCCCGTGAGAGCGCCGTGTCCCTCGCGGCGATCGACTTGAGGCTCCCGAAGCTCGGGAACGTAGGTTACGTCCGCGGCGCGTCGGATCGCGTGCCGGAGGCCCTGATGGCCGTGGGAGTCCCTCTCCGGCTCCTCTCCGCCGCGGACCTCGAGCGGGGAGACCTCTCGCGCTACGACACGATCGTCATCGGCACGCGCGCCTACGAGACCGAGCCCGCGCTCGCCAGCGCGAACCCGCGCCTTCTCGACTGGATGCGCGGCGGCGGCCTTCTGATCGTCCAGTACCAGCAGTACGGCTTCGTCGACAGAGGCTTCGCGCCGGAAAAGCTCGACATCGCGCGCCCCGCCGATCGCGTGACGGACGAGACCGCGGCCGTCCGCATCCTCGCGCCCGACCACCCGATCTTCCGGACTCCCAACCCGATCGGGCCCGAGGACTGGGAGGGCTGGGTCCAGGAGCGCGGGCTCTACTTCGCGCACGAGTGGGCGCCCGCCTATACCCCCCTCCTCGGGATGGCGGATCCGGGAGAGGCCGAGCAGAAAGGGGCGCTCCTCGTCGCCACCATCGGCAAGGGGCGGTACGTCTACACGGGCCTCGCCTTCTTCCGGGAGCTCACGGCCGGCGTCCCGGGCGCATATCGCCTCTTCGCGAACCTGCTCGCGTGGCGGCCGAGCAGGCCCTAGGATACCCGCCGAGTGGCGAACTTTCACGAGTACACCAATTTCATCTGGGGCGTCGCGGACCTCATCCGAGACACGTTCAAGCGCGGCAAGTACCAGGACGTCATTCTCCCGCTGACGGTTCTGCGACGCCTCGATTGCGTGCTCGCCCCGACGAAGTTCGCGGTCCTGACCGCGAACTCGAAGTACAAGGCAAAGCTCGACGACCCCGGCGGGCAGCTCCGGAAGGCTTCGCGCTTCGCGTTCTACAACACGTCCCTCTATGACTTCGAGAAGCTGATCGCCGACGCGCCGAACGTCGCGAAGAACCTTCGCAACTACATCGCCGGCTTCAGCCCGAACATGAGAGAGGTCATCGAGAAGTTCGACTTCGACAACACGATCTCGAAGTTGCACGAGGCAGGGCTTCTCTTCAAGGTCCTCGAGCGATTCAAGAACGTCGACCTGCATCCGGATCGCGTCAGCAACGCGACG
>JBBQNC010000058.1:0-13987 GCA_038329555.1 Thermoanaerobaculia bacterium | reverse complement strand
GTCCTCGGCGCGCCGCAGCACCTCCGCGCCCGTTCCCGCCGCGGGGGGTTCGCCGCGGCCGGCCGCCGGAAGAAGAAGAGACAGGGACAGAGCGAGGAAGGGGGCGAAACGCCGACTCACGCCTCGCCGCCCTTCGTCCGGGGGCGGGTGAGCGAGAAGAGGGGATCCGGCGCCTTTTCTTCCGAGACGGCGCGGGCGACGATCTCGCCGACGGCGGGCCCGTGCTTGAAGCCGTGGCCCGAGCCGCCGCCCGCGATCCAGACGTTCCCGGCGCCCGGATGCCGGTCGATGATGAAGTGGCTGTCGGCGCTGTTCTCGTACTGGCACACGCGGGTTTCGACGAGGGGAGCGTTCGCAAGCGGGGGAAACCGGCGCGTGACGTACTCGCGCGCGGCGCGCAGACCCTCGGCGGAAGCGAGGCGCTCGCCGTCCGTCGGATCGAACGGCTCGCCGCGCGCGTCGTCGGCGATCTTGAAGCCGCGCCGGTCGTTTCCGGGGATTCCGTAGAAGAAGCGCGGAACCTCGACCCAGACCGGGAAGCGGTCCTCGTCGAAGCGCCGGTCGCCCTCCGGCGTGCCGAAGTAGAAGACCTCCTGCCGCGTCGGCCGGATCGCGTCGCCGACCACCTCCGGAAAAATCTTCGGCAGCCAGGGGCCGCAGGCGAAGACGTAGGCATCGGCCGTCAGGTTCGATCCGTCCGAGAGCCGCAGGCGGTCGAGGCGTCCCCCCGCGATCGACCCGGGGGAGACCGATGCGAGGCGATAGTCGCCTCCCTCGGCGACGAAGCCCTCGACCACCTGTGCGCACGCCTGGCGCGCGAGGAGGTATCCGGCTTCCTTCTCGAAGAGCGTCCACTCGATGCCCTCGAAGGCGATCTGCGGATACCGGCGGGCCGCGTCGGCGGAGGTGAGCTCCTCGTAGGCGAAGCCGTTGTCGCGCAGGATCGGCATCGCGTCGCGCGCGTACTGCCCGGCGTCGGAGATCATCCAGAGCGCTCCCGTGCGGTGGTAGAGCCGCCTCTTCCAACGGGCCTCGTGCTCGTGCCACAGGCGAAACGCGCGAACCGCCATCTCGGTGTAGATCCGGTCCTTCCCGTACACGCCGCGGATCACGCGCGTCTCGCCGCCCGAGCTCGCCCGCGAGTTGCCCGGCCCCCAGGCGTCGAGGAGCGTGACGCGCCAGCCGCGCCGCAGGAGCTCCAGCGCCGAGAATCCGCCGAAGGCCCCGGCGCCCACGACCGCGACCCGGCGTCCTCTGCCCGGGCCCGTTCGCGGCGCGGGCTTTCCGGCCGGTGTCTTCGTCGCGACCGCGGCGCCCGCGACCGTTCCGAGGAACGCGCGGCGCGAGAGGGAGCCGGATCGGGTCTCGTCGTCCGTCATGAATGGCCTGGGCGAAAGTCTATATGCGGCATCGCCGAACCGCGCCTCTATAATCCCGCGTCCGGCGATTCGGTCTCGAATCCGGAGGTCGGGGGAGGAGATCACCGATGATTTCTCGCGCCGTTCCGAGGTCACTTGCGTCGCTCGTCGCCGCCGCCCTGCTGTCCGGCGCCGGACTGCTCGCCCAGGCCGACCGCCCCGATGACCCGAAACCCGCGGAAGAGTCGAAGCCGCAGGAACGGGGAAAGAAGGCGGTGGACGAGTCCGACAAACCCGCGAAGGACGAGAAACCCTCCGTCACGCACCACGAGATCCGCATCGACGGGAAACCCTTCCGCTACACGGCGACCGCCGGCTACATGCCGATGAAGGACGAGACCGGAAAGCTCAAGGCGAACGTCTTCTACATCGCGTACACGAAGGACGGCGGATCGAGCCGCCGGCCGGTGACCTACACCTTCAACGGCGGCCCCGGATCCTCCTCCGTGTGGCTCCACATGGGGATCGTCGGTCCGAAGCGCGTGGTCATGGCGGACGACGGCCAGCCGCTGCCGCCCCCCTACCGCCTGGCCGACAACGAATGGAGCTGGCTCGCGTTCACGGACGCCGTCTTCATCGACCCGGTCACGACCGGGTACAGCCGCCCGGCGACCGGAGAAAAACCGGAGCAGTTTCACGGAGTGGAGGAAGACGTGCAGTGGGTCGGCGACTTCATCCGGTTGTGGACGACCCGCAACGCCCGATGGGCCTCGCCCAAGTTCCTCGCGGGCGAGAGCTATGGAACGACGCGCGCCGCCGGCCTCTCGGGGTACCTCCAGGAACGGCACGGCATGTACTTGAACGGAATCGTGCTCATCTCGACGATCCTGAACTTCCAGACGGCCGACTTCCAGGCGGGCAACGACCTGCCCTTCGTGATGTTCCTTCCGACCTATACGACGACGGCCTGGTACCACAAGCGGCTGGCGCCCGAGCTCCAGGCGAGCTTCCAGAAGACGCTCGAGGAGTCGAAGCAGTTCGCGGCGACCGAGTACACGGCCGCGCTCATGAAGGGATCGAAGCTCTCCGCCGCGGAGCGGCAGCGCGTCGTGCAGAAGCTCGCGCGGTTGACCGGGCTGTCACCGCAGTTCGTGGAAGCGAACGACCTGCGGGTCACCCTTCCGCGGTTCACGAAGGAGCTCCTCCGCGGCGAGCGGCGGACGATCGGGCGCCTCGACAGCCGCTTCCAGGGCATCGACCGGGACGCCGGCGGCGAGCAGAGCGACTATGACCCCAGCATGGCCGCGATCCGCGGGCCCTACGGCGCGATGATCAACGACTACCTGCGCACCGACCTCAAGTACGAGAACGACCTTCCCTACGAGCTTCTGACCGGACGCGTGCGGCCCTGGAACTACGGGCCGGCGAGGAACCGGTTCTTAAACGTCTCCGAGACGCTCCGCGACGCCATGAGCCAGAACCAGGCGCTCAAGGTCTTCGTAGCGGCCGGCTACTACGACTTCGCGACGCCGTTCTTCGCCGCCGAGTACACGTTCGACCACCTCGGCCTCGATCCCGCCCTTCGGGGAAACGTCACGCTCGAGCACTACGACGCCGGCCACATGATGTACATCCACAAGCCGTCGCTCGTGAAGCTCACCGCGGACGTCGCGGCCTTCTACCGGGCGGCCGCGCCGGAGAAGTAGCCTTCCGGATGCGCGCACGGAGCGGGAAGGCGGCGGATCGAGCTGACGAAGAGCCGGCTCGGCCGCTGGCCTCTCCCCCGTCCGGACGCGGGGGGCGGAAAAGGAGCGAGGCCGCGTTCTCGTCGTCGGCGGCTCGCCCGAGATGCCGGGAGCGGTCGTTCTGGCCGCCACGGCGGCGCTGAGGGCAGGCGCCGGCAAGCTCCAGACCGCCGTCGGGCGCTCGATCGCGCCGCTCATCGCGCAGGCGGTACCGGAGGCGCTCGTCGCCGGCCTCGCGGAAACGAAATCGGGCCATTTCGCTCCCGCTTCCTCAGGCCGTCTCGAGGAGCTCGCCGCGGAGGCGGCGGCGGCGCTCGTGGGCCCCGGGGTGCTCGAGGGGTCGGCGGTCGGCCGCCTGCTCTGCCTCCTGGTCGACGCGATGCGCGGGACGCTGGTCGCGGACGCGGCGGCCCTTCTGCCCTTCGGAAGAACCCGCGCACTCTCTCCGCGCTTGCGAGGACGCGCCGCGCTGACTCCTCATGCGGGCGAGCTCGCGGCCATGACGGGCGAAGACAAGGGAGCGATCGAGAGACACCCGCAGGCGGCGGCCCTCCGCGCCGCGAAGACATTCAGCGCGGTCGTGGCCCTGAAGGGAGCGGAGACGTTCATCGCGGATCCGGCCGGCCGGGTCTGGCTCAACCGGGCGGGCAACGTCGGCCTCGCGACGTCCCGGTCCGGCGACACGCTGTCCGGAATCGCCGCCGGAATCGCCGCCCGGGGAGCCCCGCCCGCTCAGGCGGCGGCGTGGGCGGTCGCGCTCCACGCCCGCGCCGGCGACCGCCTGGCGCGGCGCATGGGCCCCCTCGGGTTTCTGCCCCGGGAGCTCCTCAAGGAGATTCCGCCGCTCACGGCGGAGCTGTCGAAGGGCTCCTGAAGGAGAAGCGGACGGGTCAGTTGACCTGCTCTTCGTCCTCGTCGCCGGCGTCCTCGGGGGAGGCGGAGGAGTGGTGATGGACCATGCACCAGTCGCTTCCCTCGCGCTGGAACACGTTCGTCGCCTGCATGCGCGCGGGGTCGTCCGACGGGGAAGACCCGAACGGCTGGATCAATTCGACGCAGCGCACCCACGCGATGTCCCCCGCCACGTCGACGCGCACGTCGGCGCACGTGACGGTCCAGGGGCGGGAGCTCGCGAAGATGTTCTGGAACGAGCGGCGGATCTCGTCCCATCCGTCCAGCCGGTGCCACCCCGGATGCACGCAGCTCGCGACCGGGCTGTGGGACCAGACGAGCTCCATGGCGGAAAGCGAACGCGCCTCGAGCGCCCGGTAGAAGGCGAGGTTCGCGGCGGCGACGGCCGTCTGCTCGGGGCTCGACGCCGCGCTCATGCGACCGCCGCCACCGCGGAAATGTCCGCGTTCCCGCCGGAGACGACCGCTACGACGCGCGAGCGCGGTTCGACGCGGATCCTGCCGTCCAGAAGGGCGGCCGTCGCCGCCGCCCCCGACCCCTCGACGTAGAGCTTCGCGCGGGTCATCAGCAGCCGCATCGCTTCGCGGATCGCGTCCTCGGAGACGGTGACTATTTCAACGGCGGCTTGCCGCACGATCTCCAGAGGGAGCGCGCCGACGAAGGGAGGAGTCATCCCGTCCGCGAGAGTCGCTCCGGGTCCGGGCCGCGCGACCGGGACGGGCTTTCCGGCGGCGAGCGCGGGGCCGAGGCCGGGCCCGGCTTCGAGCTCGACGCCGACGATGCGCGCCTCGGGACGGATCTGCCGGACCGCCGAGGCGATGCCGCCGAGCAGCCCTCCGCCGCCGACGGGGACGACGACGAGGTCGGCTTCCGGGAGGTCCTCGAGAATCTCGAGCCCGGTCGTGCCCGCGCCGGCGAGCACCACCGGATCGTCGAACGGATGCACGAACGTCAGGCCGCGCGCCTCGCGGACCTCGTTCAAGCGGTCGAAGAGGGTCGCGCGGTCCGCATGAAGGACGATCTCGGCGCCGTACCCGCGCACCGCGTCGATCTTCGAGCGGGGCGCGTCCTCCGGCATCACGACGACGCAGGCGGCGCCCGCGATCCGCGCCGCCCAGGCGACCGCCTGCGCGTGGTTGCCCGCGGAGACCGTGACGAGGCCCCGCCCGCGGTCCCCCTCCGAGAGCGACAGGACCTTGTTCAGCGCGCCGCGCGGCTTGAACGAGCCCGTCTTCTGAAAGTTCTCGCACTTCAAGAAGAGGCGGACGCCGACCCGGGTGCCGAGCTGCTCGGAGGAGAGGAGCGGCGTGCGGTGGACCTTTCCAACGATGCGACGGGCGGCGGTCCGAATCTGCGAGAGCTCGATCATCCGGCGCGCGACGTGCCGCGTCCGCGGGCTTCCGCGGATCGGATGCGTCCCGACACGGGTGGCTGTCCCGATGTTTTTCCGGACACCTCGGCCCGGAGCTTATCCCGCCCGACCGGCGGGCGCTATTCGCCGCGGAGCCGCAGGGACCCGCGCGAGGTCGTGAAGCGCAGTGCCGGGCCTCCGCCGTTCACGTTTCCCTGCGCGCTCACGCCGCCCCGACGTCCGGAGCGGCGGCTCGCCACCACAAAGTCCGAGTCGACCCCGCCCCGCCGGCCGCCGTCGGCCTCGAGCGCGAACCGGCTGTCGCGAGGCAGGCGGACGTCGAAGCTTCCCTTGTAAGTGTCGAAGCGGCTCGGGCGCGAGTAGCGGGCGAACGTCACGCGGACGTCTCCCTTGTACGTGTCCACGACCGCGGCGCCGTCCAGGCGCTCCGCGTCCACCTGCCCCTTGTAGGTGTGGATCTTGAGGTCGGCCCGCAGCCCGGTGATGCGGGTCTCGGACTTGTAGTCGTCGATCTCCAGGCGCGCGGTGGCCGGCATGCGCACGGTGTAATGGACGAACGGGAGCGGCCCGTGGGAAAAGCCGAACAGGCCCAGAAACCCGTGGTCCCGGACGCGGTCGTAGTTCGACTTGATCCGGATCGAGCCGCCGGTCGCGTCGACGACGACTTCCGTCTCCTCGACCCGCCGGTCCGCGTCGGAGTCGAAGCCGTCCGGCTCGATCCGGGCGGAGATCTGCGCCTCCGGACGGTCCCAGCACGAAACGGTGATCGATCCCTTGAACGTCGAGATCGCAAGGCGGCCGTCGGAGGCGATCGGGAGCGTGCGGTGGAGCTCTTTCGCCGCGGCAGCGGATGCGAGGCCGGAGCCGAGCAACCCGGCCGAGGCCATGGCGAGGATCCGCGAGGGAACGTTCATGGGGTGGGCCCTCCTGGGGAGAGTTACGCAGGCCCGCGAGGGAAGTTCCCTTTCCGTCAGTGCCCCCGGACCGGATGGGGGCGATAGGGCTCCTCGAGACGCCGGCGTTCCTCCTCCGTCAGGGTGAGGTCCACCGCCGCGATGGCCTGCGCGAGATGATCCGGCTTGCTCGCCCCCACGATCGGCGCCGTCACCGCCGGCTGCGCAAGAAGCCACGCGAGGGCGATCTGCGCCGGAGCGACGCCGCGCTCCCCCGCCACTTCGACGACCCTCTCGACGACGTCCCAGTCCGACTCGCCGTAGAGCTTCCCGGCGTAGTCGTCGGTTTGCGAACGCAGCGTCGCCGCGGCTTCGCCTCTGCGCCGCGTTCCGGCCAGGAGCCCTCGCGCGAGCGGGCTCCACGGGATCACCCCGATCCCCTGGGCGCGGCAGAGCGGCAGCATCTCGCGCTCCTCCTCGCGGTAGACGAGGTTGTAGTGGTTCTGCATCGAGACGAAACGATTCCAGCCGTTCCGGTCGGCGGTGAAGAGAGCCGACGCAAACCGCCAGGCATCCGTGCTCGAGGCGCCCAGGTAGCGGACCTTCCCGGAGCGGACGACTTCGTCGAGCGCGCGGAGCGTCTCTTCGATCGGCGTCTCGGGATCGAATCGGTGGATCTGGTAGAGGTCGACGTAGTCGGTCTGCAGCCGGCGGAGCGATCCGTCGAGCGCGTCGAAGACGTGCTTGCGCGAGAGGCCGCTGTCGTTCACGCCCGGCCCCATCGGAAAAAAGACCTTCGTCGCCACGACGACGTCCTCGCGACGGCCCGCGAAATCCTTCAGCGCGCGACCGACCACCTCTTCGCTCGCGCCGTCGGAGTACATGTCGGCGGTGTCGAAGAAGTTGATGCCCGCCTCGAGCGCCTGGCGAAAGAAGGGCCGGCTCGCCTCCGCAGAAAGGACCCACGGGCGCCACGCGGGAGAGCCGTACGTCATCGTCCCGAGGCAGATGCGCGAGACCTTGAGGCCGGTCGAGCCCAGGCGGACGTATTGCATCGTCGGAAGAGCTACCCGGCCGGCGCCTTCCGCCGGCGGGCGCGGATCAGGACCGCGATCTCGTCGGGGCGCGGGTTGACGAAGAGCAGGCGGATGCGGCCATCCTCCATGCGGGAGATCGTCGCGGGGATGGCGCTCGCCGTCAGGGACCAACCCGCGGGAAGCACGACCGTGTTTCGAGGCCGCCCGAAGGTGCGATCGAAGACGAGCTCGTCGCCCTCCAGACGGTAGCTCTTCGGGTCCGTGTATGTCTCCGCGATGCGGATGCGCACGGAGCGCCCCTTCGCGACGGCCGGGAAGCGGACCAGCACGACCTCGGTGTCGGGGCGATGGGGCTCGCCGATGTCGAGCTTCGCGCGCGAGATCTCCTCGCCCTTCAGGATCTCCGTCGGAAGGGGCGCGCCCGTGTCGAGGAGAACGGCGGAGGGCTTCGAGACCGTGCTCCCCTTCCGCACGACGTTGACGTACCGGTCCGCGCCTTCCTTCGACTCGGTGTAGTCGTGGTAGAGCGAAAACGCGTGCGTCTCCGGGGCCTGAAGGAAATAGACGATCTCGCGATCCTGGGCGGCGCGGTCGGTCAGACGCTCGGGTTCTTCCTGGGCGCCGAGCGTTACCGCGAGGAGCACCGCGGCCGCGGCGAGAACCGCCGCTTTCATCGCTTTCACCGCTGTCACCGCTCTCGCCTCGCTCACCGCTCGAGCCGACGCGCCCGGATGATCACCGACACGGGGTCCGGATTCGCGTTGACGAAGCTCAGGGCGATCCGGCGGTCCGGCTCCGACAGGACCTGCGACGGGACGTTGCAGGAGACGACCTCCCAGCCGGCGGGCAGGACCACTGTGTTGCGCGGCACGCCGAGCGAGCGGCGGAAGACGATCTCGTCGCCCTCCCGCAAGTAGCTCGACGCGTCCTTGTAGGTCTTGTCGATCCGCAGGCGGATCCCGCCGGCACCGGGCACGGGCCGCGGCAGCGTCACGCGGATGTACTGCGTCCCCGGGTCGGCGTCGGGGGCGCCGGTCCGCCGAGCCACGTCCCCCGGCACGACCTCGAACTTCAGCGCCTGTCCGCTCGCCCGGTCGGTCACGGATTCGCGGGAGGCTTCGCTCCCCTTTCGGATCGGGTTGAAGTAGTGCACCGCCCCCGCCGACGTCGCCGTGACGTCGTAGAGGATCCGGAACTGCGACGTCTCGGGCGCGAGAAGCTCGTACCGCGTGAAGGCGTCCGCCTCCGTCTCGGCCGCCACGGGCGGAGCCGGCGGAGCCGGCGGAGCTTCCGGCCGCGCGGGCCCGGCGAGAAGGCAAATGGCGAGCAGGAATCGGAGCAAGGCGCGGAGTATAGCGAGCGGCCCGGCCCCCGAGAAGCCGAGAACCTCCCGTCCGGCGGACTTCTCGCCTCCGGACGGGTCCGGAGCCTCGCGCCGTTAGAATCGCCCGCGATGCGCCATCGACTCGCCGCGGTCCTCTGCCTCGTCGTCGTCCTGGCGGCATTCCTCCGTTGCGCGGGGGTACGGCCGGCGACGATACCCATCGCGACGCAGTCCATCTCTCCCGACCCCGTCCCTCCGGGAAGCTGCCTCGTCGTCTTCCTTCCGGGGCGGCGCGACGGCCCGGGAGCGTACCGGCGGCACGAGTTCCCGAAGATCGCCGCGGAAGCCGGCGTCACCGCGGACTACCTCGAGGCCGACGCGCACATGGGCTACTACCAGGCCGAGACCATCTCGAAGCGGTTGCACGCCGACGTCATCGCCCCGGCGCGGGCGCGCGGGCGGGAGCGGATCTGGATCGTCGGGATCTCGATGGGCGGGCTCGGCGGCCTTCTCTACGCGCGCGAGCATCCCGAGGGCGCGCGAGGTGTGATCGCCCTCGCCCCCTTTCTGGGCGACACGGAGCCGGGACTCGTCGCCGCGGCCGGGAGGCTCTCCTCCTGGAAAATGGGGCCGCCGCGCCGCGTGGCCGACTACGAGCGGGAGCTGTGGGGCTGGCTGCAGAGATACACGGCCGAGGGCGCGACGCGGCCACCGGTCTGGCTCGGCTGGGGTCTGAAGGACGACCTCGCGCGCGCCGACCGACTCCTCGGCGACGCGCTCCCGGCGGGACGCGCGCTGACGGCGCCGGGCGGGCACGACTGGCGGACGTGGACCGAGCTCTGGCGCGCCTTCCTCGCGACGGGTGTGCTTCAGAACGACTGCGCCGCGGCGAGATCCCCGGCGCCATGACTTTAGAGGACAAGACGGCGATCGTGACCGGCGGCACGGGCGCGCTCGGCTCCGCGGTCGTCCAGGCGTTCCTCTCCGCGGGGGCGCACGTCGACGTCCCGTTCCGGGAAGAAGGGGCGCTCGAGAAGCTGCGGCGCGAGCTCCCGGCCGGCGGCGCCGCCCTGTCCGGTGGAACGCTCGATCTGACGGACGAAGAGGCGGTGACCGCGTATGTCGCGGAGGTCGCGCGCAATCACGACGGGATCGACATCCTCGTGAATGCCGCCGGCTCGTTCGCGGGCGGCAAGCCGGTGCACGAGAGCCCCTGGTCCGTCTGGCAGCGGATGCTCGATTCGAACCTGAAGACCGCGGTCCTCGCTTCCCGCGCCGCGGTTCCGCACATTCTCCGCCGCGGAGGCGGCGCGATCGTTCACGTCTCCAGCCGGCCGGCGACGGAACCGGCCGCGGGCCTCGCCGCCTACGCGGCGTCGAAGCGCGCGCTGCTCGCGCTGACCGACGCGATGGCGGCCGAGCTGCGCGACGCGAACGTCACCGTCAACGCGATCCTTCCGGCGACGATCGACACGGCCGCCAACCGCGGTTCCATTCCGGGCGCCGACTACACAACGTGGGTCCGCCCCGGAGAGATCGCGCGCGTCATTCTCTTCCTGGCCGGTCCCGACGCGAGGATGGTGAGCGGCGCCCACGTTCCCGTCTACGGGCGTGCGTGAGAGCCTGAGAGACGGCGGGGCGGACTTCCTCCTACCTGCCGACCGGCCTCGTCACGACGGGCTCCCAGGGCGGAGCGTCTGACCCGAAATTCTTCAGGAGGTAGGCGACGAGCTCGTCCTTCCGGTCGGAATGGACGTCGGCGCCCCAGCCGATCATCTTCGTCACCTCGGCGCCCCACTGCTTCTCCGTGAGGCGCTGCTGGGCGACGATGTCCGCGGAGTGGCAGAGGAGGCACGCCCCGTCGGCCAGGGCCTTGGCGGGTCCCGGCGGGAACTCGGCGAGCTTCGTTCCGAGCACGGGGAGCCGCTGGTCGAAACTCGGCGCGGCCGCCCGCGTCTTCGCGGGCGGCTTCCGGCGGCGCGAGCGTCTGGCCGAAGCCCCCGATGGCGCCAGCAGCATCGCGGCGGAAACCAGAGCGGCGGCGACGAGCACGGACCGCCTCACGCCGTCACCTCGATCGCCGCGGAGTGCCAGCCGTTGTAGAGATACCCGCTCTGATTCCAGGGCGCCTCGCGCGGCTGGACCGCGCCCCGGCTGTCCGTGGCCCGCGCCCACAGCGTGTGCGGACCGGGCACGGAGGGCGTCCAGCGGAACGACCACATGCGCCAGGCCCACGGGTCGTGCTGCGGATCGAGCTCTGCCGGCCGCCACGTCGCGCCGTCGTCGTCGGAGAGATCGACGCGCGCGATGTCCGGCGCGCCGGAGAACGCGAAGCCGCGCAGAACGGCTGACGCGCCGGCGCGGGCCCGCGCGGGCACCTCGGTGAAGTTCGATTTCACGAAGAGCTCCGTCACCGGACGCATCTCCGCCGCGGGGACGACGACACCGGGCGCTCCCGGCTCCTTCGGATACCGGTACGCCGTCTCCATGTAGAAACCCTTCTGCGGCTCGGGCTGCGCCGACAACCGTTCGACCCACTTCATCCAGTGATCCCCGGCCCAGCCGGGAACGACGAGACGCGCGGGACCTCCGTGCGCCGGAAGCAGCGGCTCGCCGTTCATCTCGTCGGCCAGGATGCCGTCTTCCAGGATCTTCTCGATCTCCACGCTCCGGTGGAAGGGAGGCGTTTTGACGGGCGGCCGGTCGCTCCCGAACGCGTGGAGATGCCGGGCCGACGGCTTCAAGCCCGCCCGCTCGAGGACGTCCCGCACGCGGACCCCGGTCCAGCGCGCGTTGCCGACCGCCCCGTATTTCCACTGCACGCCGGGGATCGTCGGCCGGAAGAGACCCCGTCCGTTGCCGGCGCACTGGAGAACGCACGTCACGGAGGCCCGCGGCATGCGGCGCAGATCGTCGAGCGAGAGGCGGAGCGGACGCTCGACCTCGCCGTCCACGTCGATGCCCCAGCCCTTGCGCGACGGGTACATCGGGTTCCAATGGTGGCGGACGAAGAAGAGGTCGTTAGGCGTCAGGTAGCTCGTCAGCGCGTCGAGGGGAGTCTCCGCGTCGATCGCATATCCGTTCATCTGGATCATGCGCCGCCGCGAGACGGGCACGCCGTTGGCGGCGGCCGCCAGGAGCGCCCCCGGAAAGAGGGCCGCCGCGCCGGCCAGTCCCAGGAATCGGCGGCGATCGAGAGAGGAAGAGCGAGCAGGCCTCTCGGGTGTCGGCGTCGTCATCGGCACTCCCGGTTCGTGGGTTCCTGGTCTGGTTTCTTAGTCTGCCCGGATTCTAGGCCTTCGGCGCCCGGCCGCGACCGCCACTCATTGCCGATCCCCGATCCCGAACGTCACCACCACGGGAGCGTGGTCGCTCGTGCCGACCTCCCGGCGGACGACCGATTCCGTCGCGCGGCTCGCGAGGGCATTGCTCGCGAGCACGTAGTCGAGGCGCCAGCCGATGTTGCGCTGCCGCATGTTGCGCCACGGCGCCCACCAGGTGAAGAGCCCGTCGTTGTCCGGATCCAAGGCGCGGCCCACGTCGACCAGGCCCTGGCGGAGGATCCTCTCGATGAGCTCCCTCTCCTCGGGCAGCTGGCCGATCACCGTCGGCTTGCGCTCCTTCGGGTGCACGTCGATCTCGGCGCGAGCCACGTTCAGATCGCCGCAGAGCGCGAGCGTCTCGCCGGCGTCGCGGGCCGCCGAAGCGTAGCGCTCCAGCGCCTCGAGAAAGCGCATCTTCGCGGCGAAGTCCTTTCCGCCGTTCGGGACGTAGATCGACGCGACGGTGACGCCCGGCAGCCGCGCCGTCACGATGCGCGTCTCGTGGTCGAAGTCGGGGTGCGCGAACACGGGCCGCTCCGGCGCGTACGCCTTGGAGACGTGCAGGCCGACTCCGGAGTAGCCGCCGACCCCGTGCCAGTAGCACCAGTAGCCCTCCATCTCGCAGAGAGCGGCGGGCACCTGGGCGGAGCCGGCCTTGATCTCCTGGAGACAGACCACGTCGGGCTGCTCCGACGCGACCCAGTCCCGGAACTGGGCCTCGCGCGCGCGAATCCCGTTCACGTTCCAGGTCGCGAGCTTCAAGACGAGCCGTCCGGGCGGGACGGATCTACGGCGGCGAGCTGATCCTGGAGCTCGCGACGGGCGGTCTCCAGGGCCCGACGCCGCGCCTCGTTCGTCGTCAGCGCGAGCTGCTCGTCGATCCGCGCGAGCGAGAGCTGGATGGCGTGAGCCCTGGCGCGGCGTTCCGCGTCCGTGCGGGTGCCGCTTCCCGACGACCGCGCGTCCTGCGCGTGCTCCTTCTCCGCCCCCATGTCCTCTTCGCTCTTACCCCAGCCCCGGGCCATGGGAAGAGCATAAAACGGATTCCGCCGCTCGCCGGGGACCGCTACTTCGGCTCCTTGTCGAGCTTCAGCGCGACGGAGTTCATGCAGTACCGCTGACCCGTCGGGGCGGGACCGTCATCGAAGACGTGGCCCAGGTGGGCGTCACATTTCGCGCAGAGCACCTCGGTGCGCCGCATGAAGAGCGCGCGGTCCTCCTCCTCGCGCACGGCGTTCCCGGTCGCGGGCGCCCAGAAGCTCGGCCAGCCGGTGCCCGAGTCGAACTTCTGATCCGAGCGGAAGAGCTCGTTGCCGCAGCCTGCGCAGCGGTAGGTGCCCGCGGCCTTTTCCTTGTCGTACTCGCCCGTGAAGGGGCGCTCGGTCCCCTTCTGGCGCATCACCCGGTACTGCTCGGGCGTCAGCGCGGCGCGCCACTCCTCCTCCGTCTTGTCGATTCGAACGGATGTGCCCGCCTGGTCCTTCTCCTGGTTCTTGTCCATGGCCGGATCTTATGCCCCGTCCGCTCCTGCCTTCTGCCCTCCGCCTCCGCGCACCCCGACGCGCCGCGCGATCCGTCAGGGCCGCGCGGCCGGAAGGCTCCGGACGAAACGGACCGTTTCGGCGATGGCTTGTTTCATGTGGCCGGCCAGAGTCTGACCCGAGCGGATCCGCGGCTTCCAGGAGTGGTCCCCATCCTCGATCCAGACGAGCCGGATCGCGTCGGACAGCCGGTACGAGGCGACGTCGTCTTTCGTGCCGAACGGATCGCGCGTTCCCTGCAGGATCAGGGTCGGCGTCCGCAGCGCTTCGAGATGCTTCGTGCGCAGGCGGTCCGGCTGCCCGGGCGGATGAAACGGGTATCCGAGGCAGAGAAGCCCCGCGACCTCCTCCTCGTCCGCCACGAGACTCGCCATCCGGCCGCCGAGCGACTTGCCGCCGGCGACGACCCGCTTCCCGCCCCCGAGCTTAGCGATGACCTCGCTCCACGCCTTGCGGAGCACCGGCTCGCGGTCGGGAGCGCC
>JBBQNC010000057.1:0-14349 GCA_038329555.1 Thermoanaerobaculia bacterium | reverse complement strand
CTGGAGAGCATGCGCAGGCCTTTGACCCTCGCGGAGATCAAGGAGCATCTCTCGGGGATCGTCGAGGAGCCGCGCTGGACGAGCTTCTGGACGGCGGCCAAGAAACATCCGCAGCTTCTCGTCGCCGGGTCCGCGAAGTCGGCGCGCGTCTCCTGGTCCGAAAGCGCGGGCGCGGCCGACGATTCGATTCGCGGCAGCTTCGCGAAGGCGGCGCCTCGCCGCCAGATCGAGATCGCCCGGAAGAACGGGAAGCGCTCCAAGGAGCTCGCCCGCGAGTTCGCGGACCGCCTCGCCCAGGAGGCGGGGAAGGCCGAGTCCGACGACCCCGCGCTCGCCTGGGAGCTGTCGCAGACCGCGCTGCGCCTCGTTCCGGGGGAGCCCGAGGCCTTTCCGGGCGACCGGCTTCTCGCGTCCGGGGAACCCGCCGCCGTCATCGGGCGCATCCACGACGCGGGGGCGCGCGAGAAGGCGCTCGAGGTCGCGCGCAACGGCGCCTCGAAGTGGGCGGAGATCTTCGCCGAGCAGTTCCATCGCGAAGAGGATTCGCGGGTGCTCGCCTACCTCTTCCGGGAGCTCGAGGCGGTGCCCGACAAACGCGAGGAGATCGTTCGTCGGATCCTTCGGTCGCCCCGCATGGCGCCGCGCGCGTTCGTGTGGCTCGCCGAGCGCATCCAGGAGGAAAACCTCCCCGCCAACCCGGGGCTCTTCCTCGTGCTGGTCGATGCCCTCCGCCAGGAGGAGTTCTCGACGATCCGCTCCCGCGTCAAGGAATTCTTCGATCCGGGCCACCTCGCCGTGCGGCTCGTCCGCTCCGGGACCGAGGACGAGGCGCGCGACTTCCTGACGGCGCTGACCCGGGCCAACAACCTCGAGGAGCACCGCCGGGCCGTTGTCCGCGAAGCGCTCCTGATGGCGTGGCCTGACCTGCGAACGCCGGCGAAGGAGTACCTCTACGGAACCGCCGAGTCGATCGAGGCCCGCCGCAAGGAGCTGCTCCACCTGCGGCAGGTGGACCTTCCCGCGAACGCGGAAGCGATGAAGACCGCCAAGGAGCACGGCGACCTGAGAGAGAACTTCGAGTACCAGTCGGCCCGGCAGAAGCACGAATATCTGTCCGCGCGCATCGCGACCCTTTCGGACGAGCTGTCCCGGACGCGAGCGCTCGATCCCGCCAGGATCGACAGCTCCGAGGTCCGCGTCGGCACCCGCGTCAAGGTCCGGGAGCTGGAGACGGGATCGGAGCGGGAGGCGACGATCCTGGGGCCGTGGGACTCGAGGCCGGAGGCGAACGTCTACTCCTACGAGTCGGAGTTCGCGCAGGGCCTTCTCGGGCGCCGCGCGGGAGAACGGGTCTCTCTCTCCGGAACGCCCGCGGAGATCGTCGCGATCACTCCCTGGAAGGACGTCGAGACGGAGGGGTGACGGGCCGGGAGCCGCCGGCGGGTGCCGGCGGCCCTCGACGAAAAGCGCGCTGCCGAAAGCGCTCTACCGTCCCCGCATCGCGGTCCGCTTCTCCGCCAGGGACTTCAGCACCGCCGCCGGCAGCGTCCCCGAGACGGTCACGGCGTCGCCCGTGCTCTCGATCCGGAATCTCCGCAGCGCCGACACGAGCTCGGGCTGCTTCTCCTGCACCGCGAGGCGCCACATCGCGACGACGCCCTTCAGCGAGTCCTCGAGCAGCTGCCGCGTCTCCGCGTCCGGCGAGACGCCGCTCGCGGCGAGCGTGAGGTCGTCGGTGCGGACGGTCGCCTGGAACGAGAACAAAGTCACGGTCTTCATGGCGGAGAGCAGCGCGCTCGCCGCCGCGCTCCCGCCGCCCTCTCCGCCTCCCCGCGCCGGGCGGTTCATCCCGCGCTGGACCGCCGGATACCGCGTCACGTCCACCAGCGCCCAGACGGACGCCCCGGGGTCGATCCGCGAAAGCTGGCGGCCGAGCCCGCTGCCCGAGGTGAAGGAGGTTCCGCCCGCCGCGCGCGAGGCCAGCGCGCTGACGACGGCGTCGGGGCTGCCGGCGATCAAGAGCCGGGGGCTCGCGAACGCGACGGCACCCGCGCGGCCGCGGTGGCCCTCTTTATCCGGAAGGAGGTAGTAGTCGCCCGACGCGTCCGCCACTCTCGTCGCGCCGCGGGACGCGGCCGCCGCGGCCAGGCGCTGCGGATCGAAACGCCCCTCGAAGAGCGCGAGAACCGGCGGTTCGACGCTGCTTCCGGGAGCGAGACCCACGATGACGACCGTGTCGACGTCCTCCCGGGGCTTCAGGTTCGCCTCGTCCATGAACCGGGCGGCGTCGCCCTGGCCGTTCAGGTGGTCGACGTCGGAGAAGAGGCGGCTCGCGAGCGGGCTCGAACGGAGCTCGCTGAATCGAACGACCGCCACGGAGGCCGCGTCCTGAGGGACGAGCGACAGCGCGTCGTCCAACCCCCGCGTGGCGGCCGACGCGGGGAGGGCGGCGGCGATGAGAGCCGCAAGAGCGAAGGCGAAGACGCCGCCGGAGACGCGGCGTGCCGGAAGGCGCGGGGTGGTCATGTCAGAAATCCTTTCTGGAAAAGAGCCACGAGGCGAGCGCGAGCGTTGCGATTCCGAAGAGCGCCGTCGATCCGTAGACGGCGAGCAGATTCACGTTTTCCATGCCGCGAAACGTCTGGCCGCCCGAGACGTGAGCCACCGTGGCCCGCAGGAGCTGGGACGTCTTCGGGAAGACCCAGTAGAGACCGTCGACCAGCTTGGCGGCCCACTCCTTTGACATCGCCGCCGCGATCTTCTCGTGGGCGGCCAGGATGGCCGAGAGAAAGAAGATCGCGTAGGTTGCCATCAAGGACACGCCGGTCGACGACGTCACGACGCCGACGAGAAACGCGAAGGCGAGCAGCGTGGCGATCGTGAAGAGGATCGAGAGGCCGGCGAGAAAGAACCGGGGATGCGCGACATGCGTCTTCCACACGATGATGAGCCACAGGGAACCGATCAGGTAGAGAAGGTTCGCGGCCGCGAGGATCAGGCCCGCCACGTACCGGGAGAGGAGAAGCGGCACCCGGCCCACGGGGCGCGATAGGTAGAGGTCGATCGTTCCTTTCTCCTGGAGGCGCGGCACGAGGTGCGCGGTGGCGAAGAGCGCCAGGAACGTCGCGAGGAAGAAAAGGACCCCGGAGAACCCCGACTCGAAGCCGAGCACGAGCCTGTCGATGTCGACCGTCCGGCTGCCGATCTCGACGGTCTGGCCGAACAGCTTCGCGCCGGCGAGCGCGCCGTTCACGATGTCGAGGTTCACGGCGGTCGCGAAGAGCAGGATGAAGAGCGTGGACAGCGCGAAGTATGCGATGAGCGTCCAGCGCGCCGCGGCCTCGCGGAAGACCTCCTCCACGCTCGCGGCCAGGGCTCTCACGCATCATCCTTCGGGGCGGGCGGCACCGGGGCGTCCGCCGGCCGGACGAGATCGACGAAGACGTCCTCGAGGCTCGCGCGCAAGGGCGAGAGCTCCGACAGGAGGCTTCCCGCCGCGCGGACGCGGTCGACGACGGCGTTCAACTGCGAAAGGTCCCGAGCCGAAAGCTCGAGATGGCCGTTCACGCGGGTCACGGAAGCGCCCGTCTCGCGCAGGACGGCCACGAGCGCGTCGTCGAGCGGCGAGACCGCCATGCGGTAACGCGACGCCTGCGCCGTCAGCTCGGCGACGGTGCCCTGCGCGGCGACGCGCCCGGAGCGAAGTACCGCCACGCGGTCGCAGGTCTGCTCGATCTCGGACAGGAGATGGGAGTTCACGAGGATCGCCCGGCCGCGGCCGGCCTCCTGGCGCAGGAGATCGCGGATCTCACGCCGGCCCACCGGGTCGACGCCGTCCGTCGGCTCGTCGAGCATCAGGACCTCCGGCTCGTGAATCAGGGCCGCGGCGAGGCCGAGCCGCTGCGTCATGCCCTTGGAGAACTTCTTCACGCGCACGTCCCGCCAGGCGGCGAGACCCACGCGCTCGAGAAGCGGCCCGGTCCGGCGGCGCAGCGTGGCGGAATCGACGCCCGACATCCGCCCGAAGATGGCGAGCGTCTCTCTGGCGGTGAGATAGCCCGGGAAGCGATGGCCCTCGGGGAGATATCCGACGCGGCGGCGGCTCTTCGGATCGGCGGCGGGAATTCCGAAGATCCGGGCCTCTCCCGACGTCGGACGGGTCAAACCGAGGAGGATCTTGACCGTCGTCGTCTTGCCGGCGCCGTTCGGGCCGAGCAGGCCGAAGAGCTCGCCCGGCCGTACGTCGAGGTCGAGGCCGTCCAGCGCGAGCACTGCTTTGCCGCCCCACGAGGAGCGGTATGCCTTTCGCAGGCCGCGGGCTTCGATGGGCAGGGCGCTCATGACTCCCTTTAACGGAAAAAGTCGGACAAAGTTCGCTTACGGGGCGGTCCGAGTGGCACGGTCCTTGGGAAACAGCGGCGGCGGGCGGGGGATTCCGGATTCCGCCCGCGGGAGGACGACGTGGGAGATCGGAGCGAAGATGGAGTGACGTGGCTCGTGACGGGGGCCAACCGCGGCATCGGGCTGGCCTTCGCCGCCACC
The DNA here is from genome assembly GCA_038329555.1 of Thermoanaerobaculia bacterium. Taxonomy (GTDB): domain Bacteria; phylum Acidobacteriota; class Thermoanaerobaculia; order UBA5066; family Gp7-AA6; genus JALYUA01. Next base: position 9,807 of record JBBQNC010000057.1, on the reverse strand, counting down.
CTCTCGCACCGGGGAGAGAGCGTGATCGGCACGGCGAGAGACCCCGCCGGGGCCTCGGAGCTCGGCGCGACGGGCGCGCGCGTCGAGAAACTCGACGTCTCGGACTCGCGCAGCATCGCTGAGCTCGGAGAGCGGCTGGCCGGCCGGCCGATCGACGTCCTCGTCCACAACGCCGGACGCGGCGACGGGGCGAGCGAGATCGCGCGCGTCGAGCCCGACGAGCTCGCCGCGTTCTTCGCCGTCAACGCGATCGGTCCGATGCTCCTGACCCGCGCCCTGCTAGGGAATCTCGAGCGGGGCCATGGTCGCAAGGTGGCGGCCATCACGAGCGGTCTCGCGTCGATCTCGCAGAGCAACGGCGGCTGGTACGGGTACCGGGCGAGCAAGGCGGCGTTGAACATGTTCGTGCGCACGCTCGCCGCCGAGCTTGCGCCGAAGAAATTCACCTGCGTCCTCCTCTCGCCCGGCTGGGTCCAGACGGAGATGGGCGGTCCCGGGGCGACCCTTTCGCCGGAGAAGAGCGTACGGGGAATGCTCGGCGTGATCGACCGGATGACGCCCGGCGAAAGCGGACGATTCCTCGACTACCGGGGGCGCGAGCTGCCCTGGTAGCGGCTTGGAGTTGGCGCGCGGATTGCGAAAGCGCCACCCGGAATGAAGAAAAACCGAAAGCCGGCGCGCCGCTCCCGAAGGGGAACGGGGGCTCCCGCCGCGCGCGCGGGACGCCTCGCGCTCTGGATCGCGGCTGCCGCGCTGTTGCTCGCGGTGGTCCTGGCCGCGGCCGGATCGATCGCGCTGCACCGCATCCTCGCGACCGGAAAGGTCAAGGAGTGGGTCAACACCCACCCCGACAATCTCCGCCTCGAGTACGCCTCGGCGAGCGGCTGGGTGCCCTGGGACGTGCGCGTCCGGGGTCTCGAGCTGCGCAACCGCGACCCGAACGTCGAGTTCTGGTTCCGAATCGACGACGCGCGGTTCTCCTTCTCGCCCCTGGCGCTGTTTGCCAAGCACTTTCACGTCACGCGCCTCCGCGCGACGGGTCTCGAATACCGGCTGCGGATCCGCGCGGCGGCCTCGGAGGCATCCGCCGGCCACTTCGCGGCGCTCCCGGCGATCCCCGGCTTCGGGGAGAGGCCGGAGCCGCCCGGCGAGCCCGAAGGGCCTTCGCAGCCCGAAAAAGGGAGTCCCTTCAAGATCCAGGTCGACGACCTCTCGATCGGCGGCGTTCGGGAAGTCTGGATCGACATCTACCGGTACGCGGGGGGAACGGGCTCGCTGACGGGCTCCTTTTCCATCCACCCGCGGCGGCGGGCGCAGGTCGGTCCCGCTCGCGTGCTGCTCGAGAAGGGAGACCTCACGATTGGCAATCAGGCCATCGTCCGCGGAGGAACGTTCGACGCGGGCGCAGTCATCCGGGAGTTCGACCCGCGCCTCGTGCGCGGAAACGCGGTCTGGCCCTTCATCTCGGGGAAAGTCCGCCTCGAAGGGCCGCTCGGCGGCCTCGGCTTCCTGAACCACTTCATCGAGGGCGAGCCCCGGATGTCCGGAGGCGGCGGGACGGGCGGGACGGTGCGGCTGGCGGTCGACGTCGAAAAGGGCCGCGGCGTCGGCTCGATCGCGCTCGATTCGCGAGGCATCTCCGCGCGCTACAAGGAGGCCGCGCTCCGCGGGAACGTCGCGGTCGCGGCGCGCATCCCCTCCTGGGAGCCCGAGAAGAACCATCTCGACTTGAGCGGCACGTCGATCGAGCTCAAAAACATCTCGTCGGGAGGCGCCCCCGGTCCGGAGTCGCGGAACTGGTGGGGGCGCTTCGACCTGAAATCGGCGGATGTCCGTCCCGAACGGGCGGCGGCCTTCGCCGCGAACGTGGCCATCCGCTGCCGGGACGCCCGGCCGCTCTTCACACTCTTCGAGGTCGGGCTCCCGGGATGGGCGAGGGGGGTCCTGAAGCTGGAGGGCCTCGAGGCGACGGCGAAGGTCGCGCTCGGCAAGGACGTCACGGAGCTCGAGGGCCTCGACGCGAAGGGCGGCGCGTTCCGGATTCGCGGGCGCTATCGGGATCGCGGCCGTGATCGCCACGGCGCGTTCCTGCTCGAAGCGGGCGCGCTCGCCGTCGGCCTCGACATCGGGGGGCCGAAATCGACTCTGAAGCTCATCGGGGCCAGAGGCTGGTTCCAAGAGCAGCCGGCGACCCTCGCTACTTCGCCACCTCGACGATGACGGCGGTGCCGTACGCGAGCACCTCGGCCACGCCCTGCGCGATCTCGTTGGCGTCGTAGCGCATGCCGACCACCGCGTTCGCTCCGACCTGCTCCGCGTGCTGCGCCATGAGCTCGAACGCCTCCCCGCGCGCGTGCTCGCACAGCTCCGACCAGATCGTGATGTTTCCGCCGATCAGGCTCTGGAGACCCGCCCCGATGGTCCCGACGACGCTGCGCGAGCGCACGGTGATCCCCCGCACGACGCCGAGGCTTCGGACGACGCGATAGCCGGGCAGCTCGAACGTGGTGGTGATGTAAGCCCGATTCAGCACGGCATCCTCCCCTTCTTCCTCATGGCTCGGTGCGGTCGATCTTCGGCGCCGGCGCGAGGCGCGGGATCTTCTGTTCGTCGGCCGCCCGTGAGAACTCCGCCACGTCGGACGCCATCAGCCGGTCGAACTCCGCCACCACCGCCGCGAGGCGGCCCTTGAGGATGTCGTAGTACTGCACGGACGAGGGAGTCGGCTTCGCGTCTGCGCTCGCGACGATTCCGGCCAGGTTCGTGAAGTCGTGGTCGAGCTTGGGCTCGTAGTTCAGGTCGTCCTCGTCGGCCTTGATGTTGGGGTTGATCAGCTTCTCCTCGACGGCGGTAAGCTTCTCGGACAACGCGGCCGCCCGGCGCGAGAGCGCGTCGCCTTTGCCGAGGCGCGCCGCCCGCTCTCCGAGGTCCTTCACCTGCGACCGGACGTCCCGGATCTTCATGACCGTCGAGTGCGCCTCCGAGAGCCGGTCGCGAATCGCCGCCAGAAGCTCATACTGCCCCCGAAGATCCTCGGCGGTCGCGAACCCTCCCGGATGCGGCGCCACGACGGCGTTCTCGGTGAACGTCGACCCCGCGGCGGTCAGGCGGATCTGGTACGTGCCCGGTCCGACCTTCGGCGGAGACTTCTCCCCTTCGTTGAAAACGGCCTTCGGGACGAGCGTCGGCCGGAGGACCCGCATGTCCCACACGAAGCGGTTCAATCCCGCGGCGGGCTCGAGGGGCTTTTCGCGGTCCTTGTCTTTCTCCTCGCGTTCGAGCTGTTCTTTCAGGTCCCCTTCCTTGTCCGGCTTCTGGTTCGAGAACGATCGAATGACTTTGCCCTCGGAGAGGATCTCGATCGTGACCTTTTCCTTTTCCTTCGGCTTGTCTCGGAGCCAGTAGTTGACGATCACGCCGTTCGGAATGTTCTTCCCGACCCCGCGCAGCGGCTCCTCCTCCTCCCGGATCGGCGTCGTCTGCATCCGTACGGAAATCCGGGGCGGGAAGAGATAAACGGCCGCGGTCGGGATCCGCTCGTCCCACTGCCGCAGGGGCGTGAGGTCGTCCAGGATCCAGAAGCCGCGGCCCTGCGTCGCGACGACGAGGTCTTCGTTCTTCACCACGAGGTCGGTGACCGGCGACGCGGGCAGGTTTCGCTGGAAGCCGCGCCAGCTCGCGCCGTCGTCGAAGGACACGAACAACCCGGTCTCCGTCCCCGCGTAGAGCAGCCCGCGGCGGGAGGGGTCCTCGCGGACCACCCGTGTGAACGCCTCCGCCGGAATTCCCGCGACGATCTTCGTCCAGGTCTTGCCGTAGTCCTTCGTCCTGTACAGGTAGGGCGCGAAATCATCGAACTTGTACCGGGTCGCCGCTATGTATGCCGCCCCCTTGTCGTGTGGTGACACGTCGATCGCGTTGATCTGGATCCATTCGGGGAGGCCCTTAGGCGTCACGTTCTGCCAGGTCTTCCCGTTGTCCCGGGTCACGTGGACGAGACCGTCGTCCGAGCCCGCCCACATCACGCCCGCTTCGATCGGCGACTCCGAGAGCGCGAAGATCGTGCTGTAGAGCTCGACGCCGGTGATGTCGCGCGCGATCGCGCCGCCTGAGTCCCCCTGCTTCGAGAGGTCGTTGCGCGTCAGATCCGGGCTCGCTTCCTCCCAGGTCTCCCCGCCGTCCCGGCTGCGAAGGAGCACCTGCGCGGCGTGGTAGAGCGCCTTGGGGTCGTGGCGCGAGAGGATGATCGGCGCGTTCCACTGGAAGCGATACTTCAAGTCCCGCGTGGCGTGCCCGTCGGCGAGCTGCGGCCACGCCATGATCTGTCGCGCCTGCCGGGTCCGGTGGTCGTAGCGCGTGATCTGGCCTCCGTACTCCCCCGCGTACACGACGTCCGGGTTTTTCGTGTCGGGCGCGATCCAGCCGCTTTCCCCGCCGCCGACGGCGTGCCAGTCGGCGACTTCGATCCCCTGTCCCGGCACACCGCTCGGGATGGCGACGTTCGAGTTGTCCTGCTGGGATCCATACACCCAGAACGGGAACCGGTCGTCCACCGCGACGCGGTAGAACTGCGCGGTCGGCTGGTTGTACTGCGTCGACCAGGTGCGGCCGCCGTTGAAGGTGATCGTGGCGCCGCCGTCGTTGCCGACGATCATGCGGTTCGGATCGTCGGGATCGATCCACATGTCGTGGTGATCTCCGTGGGGAGCCGTGACCGCGGAAAAGGTCTTTCCGGCGTTGGTCGACCGGTGGAACTCGACGTTCGGCAGATAGACGGTGTCGGCGTTCTTCGGATCGAGATAGACCCACGAGTAGTACCAGCCTCGCTCGCGGATCTTGTGCTCATCGTTGACGTGCTTCCACTTCTTCCCGCGGTCCTCGCTGACGAAGAGGCCGCCCTTCTTCGCCTCGATGAAAGCGTAGACGCGACCCGGCTGTGCGGCGGAGGCCGCGACACCGACCTTGCCCCAGATCCCCTCGGGGAGCCCCTCGCCGTCGAGCTTCTTCCAGGTGTCGCCGCCGTCCGTCGATTTCCAGAGCGAGCTTGCGGGCCCGCCGTCCACGAGCTCCCAGGGACGGCGGACGACCTGCCAGAACCCCGCGTACAGGGTCCGCGGGTTGCCGGGATCCATCGCGAGGTCGGAGGCGCCCGTCTTGTCGTCGACGAAGAGAACCTTCTCCCAGCTCCGGCCGCCATCCTTCGAGCGGTAGATCCCCCGCTCGGGATTCGATCCCCAGACGTGTCCCTGCGCCGCAACGTAGACGATGTCCGGGTTGGAGGGGTGGACCCGAACGCGCGCGATCTGCCGAGTGTCCTTCAGGCCCATGTTCTTCCAGGTCGCGCCGCCGTCGGTCGACTTGTACACACCGTCGCCGTGCGAGACGTTTCCACGGATTGGCGCCTCGCCCGTACCGACGTACACGACGTTCGGGTCGGACTCGGAGACGGCGATCGCGCCCACCGATCCGGTGCGGAAGTCCTTGTCGGAGACCGACTCCCAGTTGGAGCCTCCGTCGGTTGTCTTCCAGACGCCGCCGCCGCTCGCGCCGAAGTAGAAGGTCAGGGGCTCGTGGCGGACGCCGACGACCGCGGTCGACCGGCCGCCCCGGAAGGGACCGATGTCCCGGAACTCGATCCCCTCGAAGAGGTCCGAGAAGGTCTTCGGTTTCGAGTCCGCGGGGGGTGACGCCGGCCTCGCGGCCGACGACGGCGGCGCGCCGGAGAGCGGAGCCCCGATGGCCACGAGCAACGAGAAGACGAGAGGGGTCCGTAGGTTTCGCACGAAGCCTCCTTGTGAATCCTTGTGGAGCGAAGCATCCTCACCGAATCGTGCCGGTCGGATCGGAAAGTATATCGGTCGGCGTCGGCGCGGCGGTTTCGCTCAGCGGCCGGGACAGCCTTCCGCCGCATCCCCGCGCGGCATACCATGGCGCACCCCATGTCCCTCCGACGACGTCTCGGCGCGACGCTCCTTCTGCTCCCGTTTTGCGCCGGGTGCGCCTCGGTGCGGGCGACGCACGCGAAGCAGCTCGCCACGGCCGGGAGCGCGTGGGAGCGCGCGATGGACGCGCTGCTGCGCCTCGCGGAGGAGACCTCCGTCGACGCGGACTCGGCGCGTGTGCTTTCGGAGGGCGCCGGGATCTCCCGCGACGAGCGCCGCCGGGTTCTCGAAAAGCACGCCGACTCCGCTGCGACCGTGGCGGACCTCGAGCGCCTGCGGCGGCACGCGCGGGCGCTCGGCCGTTACTTCGGGGCCCTTCACGCCCTGACGGAGACCGACGCCGACCGCCGCGCGGAGGAGGCCGCGGCGAAGGCCGCGGGTGCCGTGTCCGATCTCGGGAAGGAGCTCGCCGGATCGGCCCTCCTCTCCGCGAGCGAGCGGGACCTCCTCGGTCGTGCCGCGGGCGCGGCCGTTCGCGGCGTCCGCGAACGCGCCCTCGGACGGGAGCTCGAAGCGCGCGGCCCGATCATCGCCCGGGAGCTCGAGATCGAGCACGCCGTCCTGGTCGCGGTCCGGCGCCAGGTGCGCTCGGACACGGCGTCGATCCGGGAGCTCGGCCTCGCGCGGGACGTCACGGGCCCCTACGTCGGCGGCGCCGTCTCCGATCCCCGCGAGTGGATCGCGCGACGCCGGGAGTACACACTGCCCGCGGCGGCGACGGAAGCCCTGGGGGACGCCTCCGAAACGGCCTCGCGCCTGAAGACCGCGTGGGCGGCGCTGACGGAGGGCCGCCTGGACGAGGCCGCGTGGTCCGCGATCGTGGCGGACGCCGAGAGTCTCGTTGCGTGGGTCCGGGACATCGAGAGGGCGCGACGATGAAGGCGAAGGCCCGCGAAGATCTGCTCGAGAAGCTCCGGGCGAAGGTCCGAGCGCCCGTCGAGCGCCATGCCGACGCGATCCTGGACGCGTTCGTGGACGACAACGAAGGCCTCGCCGCGTTCCAGCTCGCGCGCGCCGATCTCGACGCGCTGATCACGCGGCTCGAGCGCGACGAGCTCGAAGGTCTCGCGCACCAGCTCGCGCTGCACGAGAACGATCTCTCCGCGGGAATCCGGGAGATGTCGGAGAGCCTCCGATCGGCGAAGACGCTGACGCACTCCGCGGAGACGTTCGCGACGGTCGTCGGCCTGCTCGCGCGGATCGTCGCGCTCGCATAGACTCCGCTTCCCGGCGCCCGCGGGCGCACGGTGCCAGCCGCCGGAATCGCGTTCCATAGGAGGTCTCGTGGGCTCGTCCCCGCCATCCCGGTTCGCCCGCGTCGTGGAGGAGGCGAAGTCCCGCGTCGCCGGGATCGCTCCCGAGGACGTCCGCGCGCGCGCGATGCCGGGAAGGGCCCCGGCTCCCGTCGTCATCGACGTCCGCGAAGCCGACGAGTACCGCAAGGAGCACGCGGCCGGAGCGATCCACATTTCGAAGGGGGTTCTCGAGCGCGAGATCGAGAAGGCCGTTCCCGACCCGGCGGCTCCCGTCGTCGTGTACTGCGGGGGCGGCTCGCGCTCCTCTCTCGCCGCCGACGCCCTGCTTCGCATGGGCTACTCGAACGTCTCCTCAATGCGCGGAGGCCTGAAGCGGTGGCGGGAGCTCGGCTTTCCCGTCGAGGCCGGTCCGGCGGAAGCCGGAAAGCCGTGACGATCGCCGTCGGGCTCATGGGGCTCGGGCGGATCGGCCGCAACGTCTTCCGGCTGCTCTACGACCGGGAGGACATCCGCCTCGCCGCGGTCACCGAGATCGCGGACCCCGAGCCGCTCGAGTACCTGCTCCGGTTCGACACGGTGCTCGGCCGGTTCCCCGGCGAGATCTCGGTTCGCGAGGGGAACATCTACGTCGCGGGCCGGCAGATCCCGCTCGCGTCCGAGACCGGCGGCCGGCAGACGCCGTGGGGCGAGCTCGGCGTTCACACGGTCATCGAGGCGACCTCGCGGCCGAGGCGGCGGGACGAGCTCCAGAAGCACCTCGACGCGGGCGCCCGGCGTGTCATTTCCCTCGCTCCCCCGGACCCCGCCGACCCGCCCGACGCCGTGGCGGTGCTCGGCGTCAACGACGACCGCCTCGACGCCTCTCAGAAGATCGTCTCCAACGCGTCCTCGACGGTTCACTGCGTCGCCCCGATCCTGAAGATCCTGGACGGCGCGCTCGGAATCCGCCGCGCCCTCTTCACGACCGTGCATTCCTATACGAGCCAGCAGCGCCTGGCCGACGTTCCGGCGGAAGACAAGCGTCGCGGGCGCGCCGCCGCCGAAAACATCATCCCGCAGGCCTCCCGCTCCCCGGCCATGCTCGCGGAGCTGCTGCCGGAGCTCGCCGGGCGTGTGACCGGCTCCGCCATGAGCGTGCCGGTGCGCAACGGATCGCTCGTCGACCTCGTCTGCTGGCACGAGAAGAAGGTCACGGTGACTGCGATCAACGAGATCCTGCGCACGGCCGCGTCCACCGATCGCTGGCGGCCGTACCTGCGATACGAGCCCGATCCGATCGTCTCGAGCGACGTCGCGCGGAGCCCCTTCTCGTCGATCTTCGATTCCCTCGCGACGATGGCCATGCAGGAGCGCGTGTCCAAGACGGTCTCCTGGTTCGACTCCGGCTTCGGCTACGCGCACCGCGCCATCGAGCTCCTCGGCCGGTACACGGCCCTCGACTCCGAGGCGTCTCGATGATCCGCGTCGGGATCAACGGCTTCGGACGGATCGGCCGGTCCGTCTTCCGGATCCTGTCGGACCGGCCCGACGTCGAGGTCGTCGCGATCAACGATCTCTACGAAAACGACCAGCTCGCGTACCTCTTGAAGTACGACACCGTGATGCGGGTCTTCGACAAGGAAGTCTCGGCCGACGCCGATTCGATGACCGTCGACGGGCGCCGCGTGCGGATGACGGAAGAGCGCGATCCGGGGAAGCTGCCCTGGGGAGAGCTCGGCGTCGACGTCGTCGTCGAGTCGACCGGTGTCCTGCTGACCCGCGAGAAGCTCGAGCCGCATCTTTCCGCCGGCGCGCGAAAGGTCATCCTCACCGTTCCTCCGAAGGGCGAGATCGACGCGATGATCGTCATCGGAGTCAACGAGGAGACGCTCCAGCCCTCTCACCGGCTCGTCTCGAACGCGTCCTGCACGACCAACTGCCTCGCGCCCCTGGCCCGGGTCCTGGACGAGAGCTTCGGCATCGAGGAGGCGTTCATGACGACGGTCCACGCCTACACGAACGACCAGCGCCTGGCCGACGTGCCGCACAAGGACCTGCGGCGCAGCCGCGCCGCGGCCGAGAACATCATTCCGACGACCACGGGCGCCGCCCGGGCGGTCGGGAAGGTCTATCCGAGGCTCGCGGGGAAGCTCGACGGGATGGCCATGCGCGTGCCCGTCCCGGACGGGTCGATCGTGGACCTCACCTGCCGCCTCTCGAAAAAGGTGGGCGCCCGGGAGGTCAACGAGGCCGTGAAGGCCGCGGCCTCTGGCCGCCTGCGCGGGATCGTCGAGTACAGCGAGGCGCCGCTCGTCTCATCGGACGTGATCGGCAACCCGCATTCGTCGATCTTCGACTCCCTTTCGACGCAGTCCCAGGGAGACGGGTGGACGAAAGTCGTCAGCTGGTACGACAACGAGTGGGGCTATTCGAACCGGGTCGTCGATCTGATCGGGTTGCTCGCGAAAATCGGCGCTTGAGTTACGCCTTCGGAGCGAAGCGCGGGCGCATCTGGGCCACCCTCTCCTGCGCCGAGGCCGAAGCGAGGACGACCTTCTCCACGTTCAGGAGAAACCTGGGATTCAACTCCTTGCGGATCGCGGGAACGAGCGGCTCGAGCTTGGTCCACA
>JBBQNC010000056.1:0-14454 GCA_038329555.1 Thermoanaerobaculia bacterium | reverse complement strand
CTGCAACATCTCTCTCTCCTCGACGGACATGGTCAGCACAAGCTTCGGACGACCTCGGCGCATGGTCTGCCTCCTTATACCGGCAGAACACACGGGTCCCAGCGTTTATTCTATTAACTTATGACTCACAACACTAGGAGGGTGCCGGCCCCTATTCGATTGAGACCACGACGACGGTGATGTTGTCCACCCCGCCCTTCTCGTTGGCCATCTCGACGAGCTTCTCGCACAGCGTCCGCGGGCTCTTCTCGGCGATCGCGATGTCGCGGATCTCCTCGTCGGACAGCATCGTAGTCAATCCGTCGGAACAGAACAGGAAGCGATCCCCCGGAGAGAAGACGAGCTCCTGCAGGTCGGGGGAAACCGAAGCGCCGCCGCCCAGGGCGCGCGTGACCACGTTCTTCAACGGGTGCGACTTCGCCTCCTCCTCGGTCAGGATTCCCGCCGCGACCTGCTCGTGGACCCAAGAATGGTCGTCCGTCAGGCAGGAGAGCTGTCCGCCCCGCAGGAGATACGCGCGGCTGTCGCCGACGTGGGCGAGTGAGAGGAGCTTCTCGTTCAGCAACCCGGCGACGACCGTCGTGCCCATGCCCTTCAACCACGGCTGGGCCGCGACCGCCGACATGACCCTCTCGTTCGCCTTCTCGATCGCCACCGCGAGACGGTTGCTGTTGAACTCGAGCTCGTGGTTGTACTTGAAGGGCCAGGTGGCCTCTTCCTTCTGACGGGTCGCGGCGATGAACTCGCCGATCGTCTCGACGGTGATCTTCGAGGCAACCTCGCCCGCGGCGTGACCGCCCATCCCGTCGGCGACGACGAAGAGCCCCTCTTCCGCGTCGAAGGCGAACGAGTCCTCGTTGTGCTTGCGCTTGCGGCCGACGTCCGTCAGGCCGAACACTTCGATCCTCGTCATAGGGACCGGCTACGCTCCCTTGACGGCGCGCTGCGCGCGGATGTCTTCCAGGGCCTTCCGGACGTCCGTGGCGGAGGGATCCCAGCGCATCGCCTCCTGAAAGGCCTTCTCCGCCTTCATCAGGAGACCCGCCTGCCGGAAGATGGTCCCGGCGTCCTTCAGCAGCCGTGCGTTCTGGGGCTCGAGAGCCATCGCCGTCTCGAGCGCGCGGACGGCGATGCGCAGGTCGCCCGACCGGGCGGAGGCGAGCCCCAGGTAGTGCTGGGCGCGCACGTCCTTCGCGTTGCGATGCACGGCGAGCTGGAAGTTTCCGGCGGCGTCGGCGTACTTCTGCTCCTTGTAGGCGACGATTCCCTGCGCGACATAGTTCTGCGCGATCGCGTCGGAGTCATGGCTGCCCGCGCTCGTCGCGATCACCATCGACCGCTCGAAGTCGTAGTTCTTGCGGCGGGCGGAGTTGGTCAGCACGTTCACGGCCTCCGCGAGCTCCTGGAAACGCGCCTCCGCTTCCGCCCGGCGCTCCATCGGCGCCCGGTCGGGATGGGCCTCGCGCGCGATGGCGCGAAACCGCTCGCGGATGTCGGTCTCGCTCGCGTCGCGGGCGACCCCCAGCAGATCGTAGTAGTCGACGTCTCGGGACATGGTTTGACCTATTCGGCGTCCGAAGTTACTCAAAAGATTAACATAGCGGGAATCGCATCCCCTCGGCAAGCGGGACGGTTTCGAACGCCGTCCGGCCGAGGACGAAGGCTACTTCCGGCGCTCCTGAACGAGCTTTCGAGCAGAGATCCGCAGGCCCTCGGGAAGGTTGTTGTCGCGCATAACGTGCTTGAGGTCCCTCTCGTGGAGGCGCTTCATCAGGGGAAGCGTGATGGCGAGGTTCACCTTGGGGTTCTTCACGAGCGCCAGGATGATCGCCGGCTTGCGAAGCCACTCGCGGTTCTGGGCGATCTTCCGAAAGATGTCCTCGTCGAGATGGCGCATGGCACAAAAATTCTCAACTTCGTTGACCGTCAGCCCGCGGGACTTCAGAACCGCGGCGCCGATGAGCTTGTTGGCGTCGGCCATCAGGATGCGGCGCTCCTCCTTGCCTCCGCTGTAGGCCAGCTTGATCTTCTCCGAGACGGTCATAATCGCGATTCGCCGGTACGCGGCGCCCGTGGTCACGGACGTTTCGAGGTCGATTCCGAGCTCGGCGGCGTGCGCGGCGCGGTCTTTCGCCTTCACTTCCTTCTCGAGGGCCTCGGCCTCCGCGATCTCGCCGGCGAGCCGCTCCTCTTCCTCGCGCGAAAGGTCGGCGGCCTGGCGCCGCGTCTCCTTGTCGAAGAACTCCTCGACGATCTCGTTCAACCGCCGGCGGGCGTCCGCCGTGAGCTGGGGGTTCTCGAACAGGGCGTCGATCAGCGAGGGCGTCCGGAGCAACCGGACCTGGTTGATCACGAACGCCTCCTGGGGTCCGCCGGTCACCTGGCGGGCGAGCCGGCCCAGGGTGTTGTCCGAGACTCCCGGGTGCCGGATGACCTCCTCGAGGACCAGGGGGTCTTCGGACGTGCGCGAGATTGCATCGAGCTCCAGCGCCGTCGGCCGGTCGGAGAGCAGGAAGGCGGAAAGCTCCTCGGGAGGGATCGCTCGAAGCGCCTCGCCCGCGGCCTGGGCCACTTCCGGCTCGTCGTCCTCCGCGACGGCGAAGAGCGCGCGGAGCTGATCGTCCCGCTCGAGGGGCAGAAGCACGCGGGCGGCGAACTTCCGGATCTCGAGCGGCGCGCCTCCGCCTCGGAGGAGCGCAACGAGATCGTGGGGTTCCGGAGATTCGGGGTCGGCCAAAGGGAGGATCAGCCCCGGGCGGACGCGAGAGGCAGCGGCAGGTCGCGCACGACTTCACCCGCTCCGCCGAGGCGATCGAGAGCCCGGCCGTCGACGCTCACCCGGACGCCGCCCGCGTTGCCGAGCGTGACGCGGAAACCGGCCCGCGCTTCGAGCTTGCGTGTCTCCCCACGGCGGACGAGTCCGTTCAAGACCGTGCGTCCGTCGGCGTCGATCTTCGCCCAGGAGTCTTCGTCGAACTCGAGCGTCAGCGCGATCGCGGCCGAGACCGGCTCTCCCGCCAGCGGACCGGAGCTCGCATGCGCAACCGCGGTCTCCGCGGCGCTTTGAATGGCGGGGGTCGTCTCGTTCGACACGGCGACGTTCTTGAAAGCGACGGGCACGGCGCGCGGCGCGACGATCTTTGCCACGGGACGATCGTGCCGCTGCGGGCTCGCGATGAATCCCAGGACGAGAAGCACCGCCGTGACGACGGCGACCAGCGTTCCCGCCGTTCCGCGAGGGCCTCTCCAGAAGCGGGACCGCGGCCGCGCCCGTTTCGGTCCCGCGGCCTCCTTCGGCTCGCCGGCGAGATCGGACAGATAGGCGTTCACCTTGTCGTCGGGATCGATTCCGAGATGCCGCGCGTAGGCTCGGATGAATCCGCGCGTGAAAGCCGGCGCCGGAAGGCGCGACACGTCGCCCTTTTCGAGAGCGGTCAGGAGTCGAACGGAGATCTTCGTCGCCGAGGAGATTTCCTCGAGCGTTATTTCGCGAATCTGGCGCTCTCGGCGAAGCTCTTCGCCGAACCCGAGCGCGGGAGAATCTGTCATCTCTCTATTTTCTCGAGTTGGAGTCAAATGCTAGTCCCCGCCCGCGCGATCCGCAAGAACTCTTTCCGCGCACGCGCGAAGAATCTTCGAGAGGCGGGGATTCTCCAGGAGCTCCCTCAGATCGCGGTCCGTCGCCCCCGTCAGGAGGGACAGGGCCGCGGCAGTCGGCAGGGCGGGATGGCGAAGCAGGGCGCCGCGGACTCCCGGCCGGAGGGGCCAGCGGGGGTGCCCGGCGATGACTTCGAGCACTGCCGGCGCGGCTTCCGCGCGCGAGGAGGCCTGGATGACGTCCGGCTCCGTGGCGAACCGGTTGTCGAGCACGGCGGCCACGACCCGGGGGTCGTCGTCCAACCGCAGGGCGAGCAGCAGACCCCGGCCGGCCGACCTCGCCAGGTCGATGCGCTCGGCGAGAGCCATGTCGGAGAGGCGCCGGAGCAGATTCCGCTCGGCGGCCCGACGCACCTCCGGGTGGACCCGCACGTCGGCCGACAGGTGGGTGAGGTCCCGCCAGAAGAGCGTGGAGACGATCGAAAGGGCCTCCCGCCGGGGCGTCCGGGGGTGTCCCGCCAGCACCCGCCGGACGACGTGGAACTTCCTCGCCGACCGGTCGTTCAGGATCTCCTCGAACAATTCCCGGGGGAGGTCCCCCCGGCGGAGGAGCTTCAGGTAGAGACCTTCGGTCCGTATGGCGGGTGTGGACACGACGCGGTCTAGGCGCTGCGGGTCTTTCCGCCCCGGCGGCACGCCCGGGCGAGAGAGGCGGCGAGGCGCTCCAGCGCCGGGGCCGGAGGGCGGCCCTTTCCGGTCGCCTCCTCGGCCGCTCGAACCAGGGCGGAGCCCACGATCACGCCGTCGGCGAGGCCGGCGGCGAGACGCGCCCCGCAGGGATTCGAGATCCCGAACCCGACAGCGAGGGGCAGCGCCGGCGCGGCGCGGCGGGCCCGGCGAACCGTGCGGGCGAGCTCCGGCGCCGGGTCCGCACGCGCTCCCGTGGTTCCCGACCGGGACACCACGTAGAGGAAGCCGCTCGAAAGCCGGGCGGCCGCGTCCATCCGCGAGGGGGTCGACGTCGGAGACACGAGGAAGATCGTATCGAGGCCCGCCTCCCGAAAGAGCGGCTGGCATGCGGGAGCCTCCTCCGGCGGGAGGTCCGTCACGAGAACGCCGTCGAATCCCGCCGAGCGCGCGTCGCGCGCGCAGGGGGCGAGGCCGTAACGCAGCAGCGGGTTCAGATAGGAGAACAGAACCAGCGCGAGGGACGTCTCGGCGCGAATGCGGCGGGCGACCGAAAAGACCGTCTCCAGGGTGGTGCCGGAGGCGAGCGCCCGGGCCGCCGCCCGCTGGAGCACGGGCCCGTCGGCGATCGGGTCGGAGAACGGGACCCCGAGCTCCAGGATGTCGGCGCCGGCTCTCTGCAGGGCCCGGGCGAAGTCGAGCGTCGAGTCCGGAGACGGATCTCCGGCCGTCAGGTAAGGAATGAAGGCGGCCCGCCCCTCCCGGGAGGCGCGCGCGAACGCGCTCGCGATGAGGCCCGATTCGCGGGCCGCGGGAGCCTCGGCGCGGACCGCGCGGATCACTTCGACTCTCGCCGCAGGCGCACGACCTCGGCGAGATCCTTGTCTCCGCGGCCCGACAGATTCACGAGGATCCACGCCGAGCGGGGCATGGACGCCGCGAGCCGCATCGCGAAGGCGATCGCGTGGGCGCTCTCGAGCGCCGGGATGATGCCCTCCGTCCGCGACAGCTCTTCGAAGGCGTCCAGGGCCTCGCGGTCGTCCACCCGAACGTAATCGACGCGTCCGGTCCTCGCGAGCTCCGCGTGCTCCGGTCCGACCGCCGGGTAGTCGAGACCCGCAGAGACGGAATGCGTAGCGAGCACCTGTCCGTCTCCGTCCTGGAGCAGCATGGTCCGCGTTCCGTGGAGCACGCCCACGGACCCTCCCGAAAAGCGGGCGGCGTGATCTCCCGCGCCGGTGCCCCGCCCCCCCGCCTCGACGCCGTAGAGCTTCGTGCGTCTGTCGAGAAACGCGGAGAAGAGGCCGATCGCGTTCGAGCCGCCTCCGACGCACGCCACGGCGGCCTGTGGATCGCGCCCGGCGAGACGGCGAAACTGGACCCGCGCTTCCCGACCGATGACCGCCTGAAACTCGCGCACGAGCGACGGGTACGGGTGCGGCCCGAGCGCCGATCCGAGCACGTAGTGCGTCGTTGCGACGTGCTCCGTCCAATCTCGGATCGCCTCGTTGATGGCGTCCTTGAGTGTCCGGGATCCGGAGTCGACTCCGACGACCTCCGCCCCGAGGAGCCGCATGCGCGCCACGTTCGGCTCCTGGCGCTCCATGTCGACGACACCCATGTAGACGCGGCATGTGATCCCGAGCCGGGCGCAGGCCGCGGCCGTCGCCACCCCGTGCTGGCCCGCGCCGGTCTCCGCAACGATGCGGCTCTTTCCCATCCTCTGCGCGAGCAGCACCTGGCCGAGCGAGTTGTTGATCTTGTGCGCGCCCGTGTGGAGCAGGTCTTCGCGCTTCAGCACGATCTTCGCTCCGCCCGCCTTGCGGGTCAGGTTCTTCGCGTGCAGGAGGGGGGTCGGCCGGCCCGCGACGTTCCGCAGTAGGTCCGCGAGCTCCGCGCGGAACCCGGGATCCCGGCGCCAGTGCCGCCACGCGGCCTCGAGCTCCTCCAGGGGCGCCATGAGGGTCTCGGGCGCGAAGCGGCCGCCGAAGGGGCCGAAGTAGCCGCTCCGCGAACCCTTACGCGAGGCGGCCATCGGCATCCTGGACCGCCCGGAAGAACCGCTCCATGCGCGAGCGATCCTTCACCCCGGGCGCGGACTCGACTCCGGAAGCGACGTCCACCGCCGCCGGCCGCACCCGCGCGATGGCCCCGGCGACGTTGTCCGCCTCGAGGCCCCCGGCCAGGAGCACGGGCACCGGCCAGCGGGTCCCGTCGAGCAGGGACCAGTCGAACGCCCGCCCCGTCCCTCCCGGCGCCTCGGAAGCCGCCGTGTCGAAGAGAATCGCTCGGCAGCGCGCCAGCGCCTCGCGCTCGGGAACCGGCAGAGGCGCGGGCGGGGCCGGCACGCGGACGACTGCGAAGACCGGCCGCGGCATCTCGCGCGGGTCTTCGGGGCGGAGGGGCCGGTGCACCTGCACGAAGTCGAGCGAGGCCGCCTCGACCGCCCGCCGGATCTCGTCGAGCGTCTCGTCGACGAAGACGCCGACGCGGGAGACCCCGGACGGCGCCTCGGCGGCGGCCTCGCGCGCCGCGGCGAGCGAGAGCCGACGCGGAGATCCGGCGGCGAAATTGAATCCGAGCCAGCGCGCGCCGAGAACGCACGCGAGGAGGACGTCCTGCGGTCGCGTCAGGCCGCAGATCTTGACGTCCGTCACGCGCGAAGCTCCGCGATCGCCTCTTCCGGCTCCTCCGCCCGCAACAGCGCCTCCCCGACCAGAAAGGCCTCGTAGCCCGCGGCGCGGAGACGGCGGACGTCGGCGTTGCCGCGGATTCCGCTCTCCGCAAGCCGCACGGGACCCGCGGGGATCCCGCCCGCGAGGGCTTCGAGGGCCTCGAGACTCGTCGAGAAGGTCGCGAGATCCCGGGCGTTGACGCCGAGGACGTCCGGGGCGGCGTCCGCGGCCCGCGAGATCTCCTCGGCGTCGTGGGCCTCGACGACGACGGCGAGCCCACGCGCCCGGGCGGAGGCGGTCAGCGCGTGAAGGTCCCCGTCGGAGAGCGCCCGGACGATCAGCAGGACGGCGTCCGCGCCGTGGCTCGCCGCGAAGCCGAGCTGCCGATCGGTCAGGATGAAGTCCTTCCAGAGGATCGGCAGGCCCGAGATCCGGCGGGCGCGGGCCGCCCATTCCGGCTTCCCGCCGAAGTGGTCCTCCTCCACGACGACCGAGATCGCGGCCGCATGCCCCCGGCGGTACGCGAGGGCGATCGTCTCGATCTTTCCGTCCGGCGACGGGAGGATCTCTCCCGCGGAGGGCGAGCGGTGCTTGATCTCCGCGATGATGCGCACGCCGGGCTCCCGCAGGGAGGCCACGAAGCGCGCGCCATCCGGCCGCCCCGGAGAGGCGGGATCCGCGTACTCCCCCCGATTGAGGCGCTCGCGCTTGTCGGCCAGGATCCGTTCGAGCGCGTCCGTCATGCGGGCGTCCCCGCGCCGGGAGGGGCGGCGCCCGACGCGGTCCGGCTCTCGGCGCACATCCGCGCGAATCGCTCTCCGGCCCGGCCTTCGTCGATGGCCGCCGACGCCATCTCGTACCCGTCGGCCACGTCGCGGGCGCTTCCCTCGACCGTCAGCGCCACGGCGGCGTTCCACAGCACCGCCTCGCGGCGCGCGCCCCTTTCCCCCTCGAGGAGCCGCTGCAGCATCTCCGCGTTCTCCGCCGCGTCGCCCCCGCGAAGCTCCTCGACGTCCACGACACCTCCCGGAAGGCGCGCGCGGTCGAGCGCCCAGGGGCGCGTCCATCCCTCGCGGACCTCGACGCCCCACGCGTCCACTCCGGGCACGAACTCGTCCAACCCGTTCGCGGAGTGAAAGACGATCGCGCGCTCGGCTCCGAGCGAAGCGAGAGCGTCCGCGAGCAGGCGCACGAGCTCCGGCCGCCCGACGCCGATCAATTGCCGGTGCGCTCCCGCGGGGTTGGCCAGCGGACCGAGCGCGTTGAAGATGGTCCGAACGCCGAGCTCCCGACGCACGGTCCCGAGCTCCTTCATGGCCGGGTGGAACGAAGGCGCGAACAGGAAGACGAGGCCGACCTCGTCCAGGACCCGTCCGGCGGCGTCCGGACCGAGCTCCACCACCACTCCGCACGCCGCGAGCACGTCCGCCGATCCGACGCGCGAGGAGATCGAGCGGTTGCCGTGCTTCGCCACGGAGGCGCCCGCCCCCGCCGCCACGACCGCCGCGGCCGTCGAGAGGTTGAAGAGGTCGCGCCCGATGCCGCCGGGCCCGCACGTGTCGAGAAGCGGATGCCGAGTCGACCGGACCGGACGCATCCGGGCGCGCAGCGCGGCGACCGCGCCGGCGATCTCGTCGGATGTCTCGCCGCGCGTGGCGATCCCGAGCAGCAGCGCGCCCTTCTGCGCCTCGGTCGCCTTGCCGTCCATCAAGTCGAGGAAGACCCGCTCCGCGAGGTCGCGCGGCAGAGGCCGCCTCGCGGCGACGACCTCGAGCGCTTCGGCGACGTCGGGGGTCATGGGGTCACAGCCTCACAGCCCGGCGATCCGAAGAAAATTGGCGAGGATGTCCCCCCCGCGCGGCGTCAGCACGGACTCCGGATGGAACTGCACTCCGAAGACGGGCTTCGAGCGATGCGCGAGGGCCATCACGAGCCCGTCGTCGCTCTTCGCCGTGACGGCGAGCTCGGGGGGAAGGCTCTCCTCGCGGACAACCAGGGAATGGTACCGCGCGCCCTCGAAGCCGTCGGGGAGCCCCGCGAAGATCCCGGCCCCTCCGTGGCGCACGGCGGAGCTCTTGCCGTGGCGCGGCGCAGGGGCCCGTTCGACGACTGCCCCGTACGCCGCGCCGATCGCCTGGTGCCCGAGGCACACGCCGAGAAGGGGCACGCCGCGCCGCGCGGCCGCGAGGATCAGAGGGATCGTCCGCCCCGCCTTCTCCGGACGTCCGGGACCGGGGGAGACGATCACCGCGTCGTAGCCGCGATCGAGCGTTTCCTCGGGGTCGAAGCGATCGTTGCGGACGACCACGACGTCCGGGTCGACGGCGCCGACCGCCTGCAGGAGGTTGTAGGTGAACGAGTCGTAGTTGTCGACGAGCAGAATCATGGGGCCGGGGCTCCCGGGGCAGCCGCGGGCACGGCCGCCCCCTCGTGGGCGAGCTCGATCGCGCGAAAGAGCGCCTCCGCCTTGCTCGCGGCCTCCCGGTACTCGTTCTCCGGCACCGAGTCGGCGACGATTCCGGCTCCGGCCTGGATCCGCCAGACGTCGCCCTCGACGATCGC
This sequence comes from Thermoanaerobaculia bacterium, assembly GCA_038329555.1. Classification (GTDB taxonomy): domain Bacteria; phylum Acidobacteriota; class Thermoanaerobaculia; order UBA5066; family Gp7-AA6; genus JALYUA01. The sequence continues at coordinate 4,933 of JBBQNC010000056.1, read as the reverse complement.
CGTCCGGATCGCGATCGCGACGTCGAGATTTCCCGCCGCGTCGAGATATCCCACGGCGCCGCCGTAGACGCCACGGCGCGAGGCCTCGAGCTCGTCGATCAGCTGCATCGCCCGGATCTTCGGAGCGCCCGTCAGGGTGCCGGCGGGGAAACACGCCTCGAGGGCGTCCACCGAACGGCGGCCGGCGGCGAGCTCCCCGGTGACCTCCGAGACGATGTGCTGGACGTGAGAGTACTTTTCCACGCCGGCGTAACGGGGGACCCGGACGGAGCCCAGCGTCGAGACGCGCCCGAGATCGTTGCGCGAGAGATCCACCAGCATCACATGCTCGGCTCGCTCCTTCGGATCCGCCAGGAGTCCCTCCGCCAGCGCGGCGTCCTCGACCGGCGATCCGCCGCGGGGCGCCGTGCCGGCGATCGGGCGCGTTTCGATGCGACGTCCGCGGCACCGCACGAGCATCTCGGGCGACGCCCCGAAGACGACCGCCTCGCGCGTCTGGAGGTAGAACATGTATGGCGAGGGGTTCAGCGTCCGAAGGGTTCGATACACCTCGAACGGATCGAGCGCGACGCGCCCGCTCCAGCGCTGCGAAAGGACGACCTGGTAGATCTCGCCGTCGCGGATCGCCTCCTGTGCGACCCGCACCCCCTCCAGGAAGACCTCGCGGCTCGACGATGCAGCGGGCCGGGCCGGCCGCGACGACGGGCGCGCTGGGGCGGCGGGGTCGGGCGCGGCCACGACGGCCTCGAGGCGGTCGAGCCGCTCGACCGCCCGGTCGGCGGCGGCCCCCGCGTCGTCGCCGGCCTCGCGGTCGAGGTCCGTCAGGAGGAGCAGCCGCTGTCGCGCGTGATCGAACGCGGCCACGGCCTCGAAACGGAGGAAGAGCGCGTCGGGGATCGCGCCCTCGCGCGGATGCCGGTCCGGGATCTGTTCGAAGAGACGGACGGCGTCGTAACCGAGGAATCCCACGGCGCCGGAGGAGAGCGGCGGAAGGTCGGGATCCGGGATGAAGCGGAGCCGCACCGCGAGCCGCTCGAGCTCGTCGAGAAAACCACCGCGCGCGGGAGCCCGCATGCCTCCGCGTTCGATCTCGACCTCGCGATCGCGCAGCGTCAGCCGCGCGCTCGGCCCGCACCCGAGGAAGGTGAAGCGCGCGACCGATTCGCCCCCCTCGACGCTCTCGAGCAGAAAGCACTCGGCGCCGGACGCCCGCATCCGGCGGAAGAGAGTTGCGGGCGTCACCGAGTCCGCGGGAAAGATCCGTGCGACCGGAGTGGATGCTCCCGACGCGGCGCGGGACGCGAACGCGGAGCGTTCGGCGGTGCGCGCGCTCATCCGGCGCGCCCGTCCGCGAGAATCTGTTCGATCTCGTCTCCTCGGGCGTCCTCCACGCCGAAGAGCCGGGCCTGCCGCAGCGCCTGGGCGGCGAACATCCGCATCCCGTCGATGAGGGCACATCCCGCGCGTTTCGCCGCGACGGCCGTCGCCGTCTCCCCGCCGCGCCGGTAAGCGCAGTCGAAGACGAGCGGACGGTTCTCGAGGACCCGCTCCGGAAGCGCGGAGGGGTCGCCGGCGGACGAGCCGACCGGCGTCGCGTTGACGTAGAGGTCCGCCTCCGTCGCCGCCACGTCGTTCCAGGCGATCGAGTCGACCCTCATTTCGGCGGCGAGCGCGTCGGCCGCTTCGTCGCGGCGGCTGGCGACGGCCACGTCGTACCCGATCCGCCTGGCCGCGAGGATCGCCGCCCGCGCAGTCCCGCCGGCGCCCAGGACGACGGCGGACCTCCCCTCGCCCGTGTCGTGATCGGCTAGCGGGTCGAAAATGCCGTCCACGTCGGTGTTCTCGGCGCGCCACCGGCCGCGGGCGAAATAGAGGGTGTTCGCCGCCCCCGCGCTCCGCACGTCCTCCGAGGGAATTCCGGCGGATGCCGCCGCGCGCTTCCACGGACGTGTGACCGAGAACCCGCGAAAGGGGGCGAACGCTTCGAGCTCGGGCGGGGGTTCCCGATCGAAATCGGAGATCGGAAGCGGGAGGTAGAGCCAGGCGAGCCCGCGCGACCGGAAGAGGGCGTTGTGGAGCAGCGGAGAGAGTGAGCCGGAGGGATCGGCCGCGACGATCCCGAAGAGCGCTTCAGGCCTCGCCGGCCGGTCGATGCCGTAGACCTCGAGAAGCTCGGCGAGCGGGATCTGCCCGCGCGCCGTGCCCGACTCGACCGAGCCGTACACGAGCGAAGAGCCCGCGTGAGCGGCGAGAACGCGCCCGGGCGCGCTCGCCGGCCCCATCGGGAAGACCGCGACTTCAGGCGCCGAAACCTTCGCCTGCACGTCCGCGACGGCGAGCGCGCCGCGGAGGTCCGGGGCGCCGACCACGAGCTTGACGGCCCGCGCTTCCGTGGCGCGCATCGCCTCGATCCGCTCCGGGAGCCCTTCGGGAGGGCCGAAGGGGAAGTGCGCGGAGACGACGATCCTCGAGCGGTCGGGGAAGTCCCGGATTCGCGAGAGAAGGCCGGACGCATGCTCGACGTCGACGGTGGCGCCCGCCGCGTACGCTTCGAGAAGGAGCGCCCGATACTCCTCCGGACTTCCGGCGAACCGGCCCCCTTCGCGCGCGGTCCGCCAGGTGAGGATGGCGGGGCGCGGGTCGAGCGCGAGGAGCGATTCGGCAGAGAGCTTCTCGCTCGCGAGGTCGAGCCGATACTCGATCGCCCCGGCTCCGGGGGGAACGAGACCGGCGAGCCGACGGGCGTCCGCCAGATCGCGCGGAGCGAGAGAGGCCACACGGGCCGGCCGTGGCAGAACGCGATCGGTCAAAATCAAAAACCCCCGAGCCTTTCCGGCCGAGGGTTTCGTCGCGTGTTCCCGCTGCGCCCCGGCCGAGTATCTCGGCAGGGCGGAAGTCGCCCTACCGCGTCTCCGAAAGACGCCAGCGCCAGGAGAGGGAACGGTGATTCACGCGGTCGAGGGTACGCGCCCCCGGAGGGGAGAGTCAAGGCGTCCGCGGCGGAGGAGGGAGAGGCGCCGTCAGGACGGATTCGGGACGAGTTACGCCTTCTTCCACCGGGTCCCTTTCGGCCCGTCCTCGAGGACGATGCCGCGGGCGGCGAGCGCATCGCGGATTCGATCCGCTTCCGCGAAATCGCGCCGCTTGCGCGCCTCGTTGCGGGCGTCGATCTGCGCCTCGATCTCCGACGGCAGAGTCTCCTCGCGCGCCGGCAGGATCCCGAGGACCTTATCGGCCCGCTCGATCGCCGCGAGCGCCGCGGAGGCGCCGGCGGAATCGAGCCCTCCCGCGTCGAGCGCCGAGTTGACCTCCCGGAGAAACGGAAACACGGCGCCGAGAGCCTCGGGGGTATTCAGGTCGTCCTCGAGGGCGCGGCCGAAATCCGAGCCGAACTGCGCGCTCCGGCCCGCGGCGTCGAACGCGCCGGGCCTGGCTCCCGCGGACGCCGCTGCCTCGCGGAGCCGGACGGCCGCGGAGCGGATCCGTTCCACGGCCGCCGCCGCTCCGTCCAGTCCCTCCCACGTGAAGTTCAGCCTCTTCCGATAGGGAACGGACAGGAACAGATACCGGACCGCCGCCGGATCGCTGCGGCGCCCGAGCAGGTCGGCGAGCGTGTAGAAGTTGCCCTTCGACTTCGACATCTTCTCCCCGTCGACGATCAGGTGCTCGGAGTGGACCCACAGGTTCACGAAGCGCTCTCCCGTCGCGGCCTCGCTCTGAGCGATCTCGTTCTCGTGGTGCGGAAAGATGTTGTCGACGGCTCCGGTGTGGATGTCGAAGTGCGGGCCGAGGAATTTCATGGACATCGCGGAGCACTCGATGTGCCATCCGGGCCGCCCGTCGCCGAATGGAGAAGGCCACGACGGCTCGCCCGGCTTCGCGCCCTTCCAGAGGGCGAAGTCCTTGACGTCCTCCTTCTCGTACTCGTCGTCCGCGACGCGATCGCCGCGCCTCATCGCGTTCAAGTCGATCTGCGACAGCTTCCCGTAATCCGGAAACGTCGAGATCTTGAACCACACGGACCCGTCGGACTCGTAGGTGTGGCCGCGCTCGCGGAGGCGCTCGATGAGCGCGATCATCTCCGGGACGTGGGCCGTGGCGCGCGGGTAGTGCTCGGCGGGCTCGACGTTCAGAGTCTCGAGGTCCCGGAAGAACTCCTTCGCGTACTTTTCGGTGAAGTCCTCGAGCGGCAGGCCTTCGGCGGCCGCCCCTCGGATCGTCTTGTCGTCCACGTCGGTGAGGTTCATCACCTGGGTGACCCGCAGCCCCGAGAGCTTCAGCGCGCGGCGCAGGACGTCTTCGAACACGAACGTCCGCAGGTTTCCGATGTGCGCGACGTTGTAGACGGTGGGGCCGCATGTGTACATCCGGACGTGCCCGAGCTCGATGGGAGCGAGGTCCTGCACCTGCCGACCCAGGGTGTTGAAGAGCTTCACCACAGCCCCTTTTCCCGACGGCGGGCGATCTTCTTCCAGGTGAGCTCGCGCTTCAGACCCCGCAGGCGATCCACGAAGAGAGTTCCATTGAGGTGGTCCGTCTCGTGAGCGAGCGCTCGGGCGAGCAGCCCCGTTCCCTCGAGCTCGCGCACCGCGCCCGAGGCGTCGGCGGCGCGGACCCGGACCCGCGACGGTCTCGTCACCTTCTCGGCGAGGTCCGGGATCGAGAGGCACCCCTCCTCCTCCTTCTGCTCGCCCTCCGCTTCGAGGACGACCGGATTGACGAGAACGATCAGCTCCTCGGGACGCGCCCCGACCGAAAGGTCGACGATCGCGACCCGCAGATTGACCCCGATCTGCGGGGCGGCGAGGCCGACGCCCGGGGCCGCGTGGCAGGTATCGACCATGTCGCGAATGAGACCGGCAATCTCGGGGGACCCGGGCTCCGCCTCGGCGTTGGGCGCCACGAGGCGGGGATCGCCGTAACGGACGAGGCT
>JBBQNC010000055.1:0-14695 GCA_038329555.1 Thermoanaerobaculia bacterium | reverse complement strand
GAGGGCTCCATCCGCTTCAGAAGGCCTTCGCGGACCTCGGGGCGGCGCAGTGCGGCTACTGCACGCCCGGGATCCTGCTGACGGCGAAGGCGCTGCTCGGGGCCGATCCGGCGCCCGACCTGCCGCGGATCCGGGCGGCGCTCGCCGGCAACATCTGCCGCTGCACCGGGTACATCAAGATCTTCGAGGCCGTCGAGCTCGCCGCCGCCTGGATGCGCGGCGAAGAAGCCGTTCCGCGGAAAGAATCCCTCTACGGCACCGACTTCGACGAGAGCGGGCTTCTTCCCGTCCTCGGATCGGGGCCGGTCCCGAGAGGCCCGCGGTGAGCCGCCCCCGGACGCGCATCGTCGGCCGTCCCTGGGCGAAGGTCGACGCGGCCGCGAAGGTGACGGGACAGACGCGCTTCGCCGACGACCTCGTGCTGCCCCGGATGCTCCACTGCAAGCTCCTGCGCTCCAGGCGCGCGCACGCCCGGCTCGTGCGCGTCGACGCGTCGAAGGCCCTCGCGGCGCCAGGGGTACTCGCGGTCGCGACGGGAGCGGATCTTCCGATCGCGTTCGGGATCCTCCCGGTCTCCCAGGACGAGCACGCCCTGTGCGTCGACCGCGTTCGCTTCGTGGGCGACCCCATCGCGGCGGTGGCGGCCGTCGACGAGGCCGCGGCGGACGCGGCGCTCGCCGCGATCGAGGTCGAGTACGAGGACTGGAAGCCGATCGGCTCGATCGAGGAGGCGATTTCCACGCCCTCGCCCCGCATCCACGATTACGGCGACCTCGGCAACTTCCACAAGCTCGTCTCGATGGAGTTCGGCGACCTGGAGGCCGGGTTCGAGCGCGCCGATCGGATCTGGGACAACCTCTATTTCTACGAGGGAAGCACCCACCTGCCGCTCGAGCAGCACGCGGCGCTCGCTGACTTCGGGCCCGACGGGAAGCTGACGCTCTGGAGCGCGACGCAGACCCCCCATGACGTCCATCGCGCCCTCGCGAAGGTTCTCGAGATGCCGGCCGCGCGGATTCGCGTGATCGCGACCCCGAACGGCGGCGGGTTCGGCGGCAAGTCCGATCCCTTCAGCCACGAGATCGTCGTCGCGCATCTCTCGCGCGTGACCCGCCGGCCCGTCAAGATCTGCCTCACGCGCGAGGAGGTCTTCTACTGCCATCGCGGAAGGCATCCGACCCTGATGCGGGTGCGCACGGGCGCGCGAAACGACGGCGCCATCACCGCCATGCACTTCCAGACCGTGCTCGACGGCGGCGCGTACGGTTCTTACGGCGTCGCCTCGACCTATTACACGGGGGCGCTCCAGACGGTCACCTACGAGGTACCCGCCTATCGCTTCGATGGCGCCCGGGTGTTCACGAACAAGCCGCCCTGCGGACCCAAGCGCGGGCACGGGACGCCGCAGCCCCGCTTCGCGCTCGAAGCGCAGCTCGACGCGATCGCGTGCGATCTCGGGCTCGACCCGGCCGAGATGCGCCTCGCGCACCTGCAGCCGCCCGGGTCCCTCACGGCGAACTTCCTGCGGATCGGCTCGATGGGGCTCGGCGCCTGCATCGAGAAGGTCGTGGCCGCCTCCGGTTGGAAGGAACGGCGCGGCAGGCTCCCGCCGGGCCGCGGACTGGGGCTCGCGTGCTCCTCCTACATCTCGGGCGCCGGACTTCCCATCTACTGGAACTCGATGCCCCAATCGGGAGTCCAGCTGAAGCTCGACCGCAGCGGGGGCGTGACGGTGTTCTGCGGGTCGACGGACATCGGACAGGGGAGCGATTCGATCCTCGCCTACATCGTGGCCGAGACCCTCGGAATCGATCCCTTCGACATCCGTGTCGTCACCGGGGACACCGACCTGACGCCCGTGGATCTCGGCTCCTATTCCTCTCGCGTGACGCTCATGACGGGCAACGCGGCGCTGCAGGCCGCCGAGCGCGCCCGGGACCTTCTCGTCGCCGCCGTCTCCGCGCAGCTCGAAGTCCCGGCGGGCCGGCTCGCGTTCGCCGACGGCCGTGTCTTCGACGTCGCGGATCCGGACAAGGGGCTGGCATTCGCCGAAGCGGTCGTGGCGGCCGAATCGAAGTTCGGAACGCTCGGGACGGTCGGCTCCTACTCTCCGCCTCCTTCCGCGGGCCGATATCGCGGCGCCGGCGTGGGACCCTCGCCCGCGTACTCCTACTCCGCGGCCGTCGTCGAGGTCGACGTCGACCCGGAGACCGGCATCTACACCGTGCCCACGATCTGGATCGCGCACGACGTCGGCAAGTGCATCAACGCCGCTCTCGTGGTCGGCCAGGTGGAGGGCTCCGTCTACATGGGCCTGGGCGAGGCGATGATGGAAGAGATGTCCTACCGCTCGGGCGTGAACGGCAACGTCGTTCACAAGTTCCCTTCGATGCTCGAGTACAAGAGCCCGACGACCATGGAGATGCCGGACGTGGTGACGTTTCTGATCGAAGACCCCGACCCGAACGGCCCGTTCGGCGCCAAGGAAGTCGGCCAGGGACCGCTCCTCCCGATCCCTCCCGCGGTCGCGAACGCCGTCTTCGACGCCGTCGGCGTCCGCGTGGACGAGATCCCTGTCACGCCCGAGAAGATCCTGAAGGCGCTCCAGTCGAAGGCACAGGGAAAACCGGCGCGGTTCGGGCCGGAACGGTTCCCCGAGGTTCCGTATCCGGAGCCCCTGCACATCCCGACTCCGGCCGAGGGCGGCGATGGCCGGGCCCGCGACCGGGAGGCGACCGGAGCCGGCGGGGTCCGCGGCGCGGTCCTCACGAAGGGCTGACGGAAAGGCTCATGCTCCGACTCCCGCCGTTCCGCTATCTCGCCCCCCGCACCGTCGGGGAGGCCGTGGCCATGAAGGCCGACGCGGGGCCGGACTCCTCCTTCGTAGCGGGCGGAACGGATCTGTTTCCGAACATGAAGCGCCGGCAACAGACTCCCGCCGCCGTGATCGGCCTCGGCGGGCTCGCGGAGTTGAAGCGCGTCACCTTCGGCGGCGACGGCGCAGCCTTCGGCGCGGGCGTCCCGCTCTCCGAGATCGAGAACGACCCGCGGGTTCGGACCGCCTACCCGGGGCTCGCCCACGCCATCGCGGAGATCTCGACGCCGCCGCTGCGCAACATGGGAACGCTCGGCGGGAATCTCCTGCTCGACACGCGCTGCAACTACTACGATCAGAATTTCGAGTGGCGCCGGTCGATCGACTTCTGCATGAAGAAGGACGGTGCGATCTGCTGGGTCGCCCCGGGATCGCCGCGCTGCCTCGCGGTCCAGTCCGCCGACTCGGTCCCCGTTCTGATCGCGCTGAAGGCCCGGGTCCGCCTCGTCTCGCAGGACGGCGCGCGCGAGATATTCGTCGAGGACCTGTATCGAAACGACGGCATCGACTACCTGACGAAGCGGCCCGACGAGCTCCTGGCGGAGATCCTGGTGCCAGCGCCGGACGGGTGGACCGCCGTCTATCGGAAGCTGCGGCGGCGCGGCGCGTTCGATTTCCCGGTCCTGTCGGTGGGCGCGGCGATCCGGCGGGACGGCGATCGCGTGGCGGAGGCCCGTCTCGTGCTCGGCGGCGTGGCCTCTGCCCCCCTGCGCCTCCTCAAAGCCGAGGAGGTCCTGCATGGCCGCCTCCTGGACGAGGAGACGATCCGCGAGGCATCGCAGGCCTCGGCCCAACCCTCGCGACCCATGGACAACACCGACTATTCGTTCCTCTGGCGCAAGGAGATGACGAAGAAGTTCGTGGCGGCCGCCCTCCGGGACATCCGCGGATCGCTCTAGACCCTCTTGGAACCGCGCGCCGGTCGCGCACTTCTCTCCCGGGTAGCGCCCCCGCGAAGGGTTCTATCGGGTACGGGGCACTCTTCGCCAATCTCCTCTCCACCCGCGACGGCGCGGGGAGAGGGCGGGACCCTGCCCCTCTCCCCCGGTCCGGGGCAGAGGGGAACGCATCTCGGATTTGTCCTCACCTCTGACGGGGCGCGTTAAGGAGCGACCCCATTTCAGGACACCCCGCGGGAGAGCGGGGGCTCGGGAATCCGCCTTGCAAGCCGCCACCCGATCTGTTAATCTGCACCCCTTCTCGTATCGCTCGCCTTTCTCGCACGCATCTCGCGCCGCAGAAGTCCGACGAATCCCACGGGAAGTCGGATGCGTTCGAGCGGCGCGGCGAATCCGATTAACAGCGCCGGAACAGGACTCTGCATCGATGAAACTGTACGTCGGAAACCTTCCCTACAACACGACCGAAGACGACCTTCGGACCCTCTTCTCGCAGTACGGCAACGTGGACTCCGTCGCCGTAATCACCGACCGGGATACCGGCCGGTCGAAGGGGTTCGGATTCGTCGAATTCGGCGACGACAACGAGGCGAAGAACGCCATCTCGGCCCTCTCGGGCCAGCAGTATGGCGGTCGCGCGCTGACGGTCAACGAGGCTCGGCCCAAGACGGGCGGCACCGGTGGCGGCGGCGGGCGGGGCGGATACGGCGGCGGGGGCCGCGACCGCTATTGAAGTTCACACCAGGAAATGACTCGTCCAGGAGGGGGCCTTCGCCCCCTCTTCTTTTTTCGAAAGGACTCCGTCTCATGAAGCTCTATGTGGGAAACCTGCTCTACAACACGACCGAAGACGACCTTCGGACCCTCTTCTCCCAGTACGGGACCGTGGAATCGGTGGCGGTGATCACCGACCGCGATAGCGGGCAGTCGAAGGGATTCGGTTTCGTCGAGTTCAACGACGACTCCGAGGCCAAGAGCGCCATCTCGGCTCTCTCGGGCCAGCAGTACGGCGGCCGTGCGCTGACGGTCAACGAGGCGCGTCCGAAGACGGGCGGAGCCGGCGGCGGCGGCGGGCGCGGCGGATTCGGCGGCGGTGGTCGCGACCGCTACTAAATCGCACGTGATCGATAACGGGGGGCTACGGCCCCCCCTTTTTTTTGCCCCGACTTCTCTCGACCGCGTGCCGGGCGGCACGAGCGCTGCACGCGGGTTGCTCGCGGAGTAGGGGTTTGATTTGATGCGAAGGGGGAGAAAAAATGGCCGACAAGACCGGTCCTCAAGGGGGAACAACGCAGCCGCCGATGCAGACACCGAAGCCCGGGCAGTACTTCCTGAGCGACGTCGCGGAGCTCCGGCGGCGCGCGCGCCAGCACATCGAGGACGGCGCCGTGACGGTGGGGTACCAGGCGGACCGGGAGAAGGTGATCGCCGTCATGAATGAGGCCCTCGCGACGGAGATCGTCTGTGTCCTGCGCTACAAGCGCCATTACTTCATGGCCACGGGAATCCACGCCAACGCCGTCGCGACGGAGTTCGCGGAGCACGCGGCGGACGAGCAGGGCCACGCGGATCGGATCGCGGAGAGGATCACGCAGCTCGGGGGGGCCCCTAATTTCAACCCGGAGGGCCTCGCCTCACGCAGCCACTCCCAGTACGTCGAGGGAGAGTCTCTCGCCGACATGATCAAGGAGAACCTCGTCGCGGAGCGGATCGCGATCGAATCTTACGGGGAGATCATCCGCTTCCTCGGGGACCGCGACATCACGTCCCGGCGTCTGATGGAGGAGATCCTCGCGGTCGAGGAGGAGCACGCCGACGACATGAAGGACCTCCTCGCCACGTTCGATCCGACGAAGCCCGGCGACTGATCGCCGGCGAAGTCGCTATGACCGGGTCCGGCGCGGTCCGCCTCGAGACGTGGGGCGAGGAAGACGGCCCCATGACGGAGAAGCGAGTCATGGGTTTTCTCGAGCGCGAGGGGTACGAGGTCGCCGTGTACGCCTACCGCGAAGGCACGGAGTTCCCCGAGCACGAGCACGGCCACGACAAGTGCGACGCGGTCCTCGAAGGATTCTTCCGCATCCGGGTCGGCGACGAGCTCTTCGAGATGAAGCCGGGAGACCGGCTGTACATCCCGGCTGGGACGCGGCACTCCGCGGAGGTCGTCGGACGCCGGACCGTGGTCTCTCTGGACGCGACCCGATGGTGACCGCCGGGGGTTAGACTCGGCGGAGTCCGTCGCGAGAGAGACAGGAGGGCCGCATGTTTCGGGAGTTCAAATCGTTTCTTCTCAAGCAGAACGCGATGGCGCTCGCCATCGGCGTCGTCATCGGCGCGGCGGTCGGGAAGGTGGTCTCGTCCCTCGTCGACAACATGGTCATGCCAGTCGTCGGGCTTCTGGTCCCGAGCGGGAGCTGGCGCACCTGGTCGATCCCCCTGAGGAGCCACGTGGAGGGGGGCAAGACGGTCGTCGATGCGGCGATCGGAGTCGGCCCCCTTCTCGGTGCCGTCGTCGACCTGCTGATCATCGGGGTCGTCGTGTTCCTGCTGACGAAGGCGCTGCTGCCGAAGCTCTCCGAGACCCCGCAGACGAAGAACTGCCCGCAATGCGGCGAGACGATCCCGCTGTCCGCGACGCGCTGCCGCGCGTGCACGCAGTCCGTCCCCTGAGCTTCAGCGTTCCGCCTCCTCTTTTCCGATTCGAGCGGCTTCGTCGAGAAGGAACGTCAGGTCCTCTTCCTTCGTCCGGAAGTTGACGATGCAGACCCGCAGCGCCGTGCGGCCCTTCAGAATCGTGGGAGCGAGGAAGAAGGATCCGTCGCCCACCATCCGGTTCACGATTCGCCGGTTGATCGCATCGAGCGCCGAATCCGGCAGGGAGCCCTTCGCGGGTCGGTAGCGGAAATTCGCGATCGACAGGACGGTCTCGGCCAGGCGCTCGAAATCGGGCCGCCGGTCCACCTCGTCGGACAGAAAGTGGGCCAGGCGGACGTCGTTCTCGATCGCCGCCGCGTACCCCCGGCGGCCGTGCGTCTTCCAGCCCATCCAGACCTTCAGCGCCTTGAAACCCCGCGACAGCTCGACGCCGCGCTCTGCGAACCAGGCGGGTCCCGGAAACGGGCTCTCCGCGTCTGAAGCGAGGTACTCGGGAAATTTCCGGAACGTCGCGCCCAGCCGGCCGGGTTCGCGCACGAGCGTCGCGCCCGCCTCGTACGGCACGTAGAGCCACTTATGGGGGTCCGCCGCGACGGAGTCCGCCTTCTCGATGCCGGAAAATTGCGGCGCGAGAGCGGGCGAGAGCATCGCCATCGCGCCGTAGGCGCCGTCGACGTGGAACCAGAGCCCCTCGCGCTCGCACAGATCGGCGAGCTCGGAGAGCGGATCGATCGCGCCGGTGTTCACGGTGCCGGCGTTGCCCACGACGATCGCCGGGAGAAAACCCGCCGCGCGGTCCTCCGCGATCGCGCGCGCGACGTCGTCCGGCCGGATCCGGAACCGGTCGTCCGCGGGCAGCTTGCGAAGCTGGCGCGTCCCGATACCGAGAAGGTCCACGGCCTTGTCGACGCAGGCGTGCACCTGGTCGCTCGCGTAGATGGTCAACCGCGCCCGGTCCGCTCCACCGAGGCCGTCCTCCCGGACATTTCCGGGCGTCATCGCGCGGCGCGCGGCGGCGAGCGCCGTGAAGTTCGCCATCGAGCCGCCGGAGACGAGGATCCCCTCCGCGTCCGCGGGAAACCCGACGGCCGCGGCCAGCCATGCGATGACCTGTTTTTCGACGTGAACGGCCGCGTGGTCGCCGCCCCAGCAGTTCGGATTCATCGCCGAGGCGAGCGAGTCGGCCATCGACCCCACGGGATCGGCCGTGGCGTTGATGAAGCCGAAGAATCGGGGGTGGGAGTTGCCCATGGGATAGGGGAGGACGTGCTCCCGGACGAAGGCGAGCGTCTCCTCGACGGGCACGCCGTCCTGCGGAGCCGGCCCTTCGAACAGGGCCGCGGAGGCTCCGACCTTTCCGAAGACGGGTCGGGACTCGAGCCGGGCGCGATGCTCCGCGATGGCGTCGGCGGCCAGATACCCGAGGCGGCGGATCTCCTCCGGGGGCAGGTCGAACGCCGCCGTCACGCGGCACCCGGCAGCGCGCCCCGGCGCTTCAGGAGCGTCCGCTTCCATTCGAGGCCGCGCTCGGCAGGGCCCCCCGAGTCGCCGCCGAGCGGGAGGTCTTCCCCAGGCCTCGTGGCGGCGGCCTGTCGGCCATGCGGCCCGACGACGCTGCGCTCGGTCCCCGAGGCCACTTGGTGGCGGAGATCGGCCAGTCCGGTGCGGGCTTGCCTGGGGGGCGGGATGGTCATGATGGCCTCCGATCGAGCGCGGCGAGGATCTCGATCCGTGCGGATTCTAGGAATAGACGGGCGACGTCGCCGGCGCGTCATGGGCAAAGAAAAGGGCGGCGCCTCCGCCGCCCCTTTCGCCGAAATCCGACGCGAATTACTGGATGACCCCGCAGCCGAGACGCCCGCCGGCGTTTCCCGTCGGTTGGGTCGTCAGGTCGTCCGCCTTTTCGTGGAAGACGACGGACCGGCCGGCGACGGAGTTCGGCCCCGGCCGAACCGTCAGCAGGTCGCTGCGCACGTCGAGGTCGCCCTTGCCGTTCGCCCCGATCTCGATGTTGCCGAGGTCGCCGGCGTGGCGCTTCTCGTCCTTCGGTCCAGCGTGCGGCATCTGCCCCGGATTGAAGTGTCCGCCCGCCGACTTCGCCTCCGGGTCGGAGCAATCGCCCTTTTCGTGCAGGTGCAGGCCGTGGGTCCCCGGGGGAGCGTTCTCGATGTGCACGCGGACGCGCACCCCTCCCGAGCCGAGCTCGGTAAAGGTCGCCGTTCCGCTCACCGTGGAGCCGCTCTTCGGTTCGATCGTCGCCCGGGCCTGAGGACCTTCGGCCGCATTGGCTGACGAGGACGACGACGAAGCCGAAGCGCCCGAGGAGGCGGTTCCGGACGACGACGCGCACCCCGCCGCGACGAGCGCGATCGCGGCCGCGGCCGCGCCCGCGATGAGGGCTCCCGGGATGTTTCTGGGTTTCATTCTTTCCTCCTTCATGTTCGGATTGGGAGAGAATACAGCCTGCAACGGTGAAGCCAACCGGAACCGCGATGCCAGACGTCCCGCCCATCGAAGTCTCCCGAATCACCCTCTTCGGTCTGGTCGCCGTCGGAGCGGTCGTCGCCATCGCCACGACCGGCCCGGTCGCACCGTTCGGGGCCGGCTTCGCGGTCGGGGCGGGCGCGGTGCTCGTTCTCTCGCGCGGGATGCGGCGGCCCCGAACTGCCGAAGAGCCGCCCGCGGATGAAGGGGGAGCCCCCTGAGAGTCCTGGTCGTCGAGGACGAAGACAAGATCGCCCAGTTCCTGAAGAAGGGCCTGGCGGAGAAGGGCTATTCGGTCGACGCGGTCAAGGACACCGACGCGGCGCTCGAACGCACCGAGGCGGCCTCCTACGATCTCGTCATCCTCGACCTGCTCCTGCCCGGCTCGCGCGACGGCCTCGAGCTGTGCCGCGAGCTGCGAAATCGAGGGACGAGGTCGAAGATCTTGATGCTGACGGCGCGCGACACGGTCGAGAACAAGATCGAGGGGCTGGACGCCGGCGCAGACGACTATCTGGTCAAGCCCTTCTCATTTCGCGAGCTGCTCGCCCGCTTGAGGGCGCTCGGCCGCCGGACGGAGCTCGAGGAGCCGGGACCGATCACCTTCGGCGACATCGCGTACGACCCGGAATCGCGCGAGGTCGAGCGCGACGGCGAGCAGATCCGGCTGACGGCTCGCGAGGGCGCGTTGTTCGAGCTTCTTCTGAGACGGCGGGGAAAGGTCGTCTCGCGCTCGGAGATCCAGGCGCGAATCTGGGAGGATTCGTTCGACCTGTCCACCAACATCATCGACGTGTACATCAACGCGCTGCGTAAGAAGATCGACGCCGGGGAGCGAGAGAAGATCATCCAGACCGTCCGCGGCGTCGGCTATCGGGTGCGCGCGTCGGGCCCGCCGGGCGGCTCCGACCCCTCGGACGCCTCGGGAGAACACGCCTCGGGAGAAGACGAGTAGCGTGGGCCTCTTCACGTTCCGGGGACGCTCCGAGCCGCAGCCGGCTGCCCGCGAGGAGCCGCTCGCCGTCGTCAATCGCCGTCTGGCCGAGACGGAGCAGCATCCGCTGAAGCGCATTCCGTCGGCGGACCTCGACGCGGGCGCGCGCGATCTCGCCGAGCGCCTGAACGCGAGGCTCGATGCTCTCGCGTCGGCGGAGAAGGAGCAGCAGCAGTTCATCGCGGACGTCTCCCACGAGCTGCGAACGCCCCTGACCGTCCTGCGGGGCACCCTCGAGGTCGTGCTGGAGGAGGACCGTCCCGCGGAGGAGTATCGCGAGGCGATCGGCAACGCCCTGCTCGAGGTGCGGCACTTGACGCGCCTCTCCCAGAACCTTCTGTTCCTGGCGCGCGGTCAGAGCGGACGCATCACGCTCTCCTTTGCGAACGTCGACCTCCTCAAATTCGTGGCCGACGTCACGCGAGACCTCGTTCCCGCGGCAACCGACCGGGAGATCGACCTCGTCGCCGAGCTCCCCGACGAGCCCGTTCGCGCGTTCATCGACGCCGATCGCATGCAACAGGTCCTTCACAACCTGATGGAGAACGCGATCCGCTACACGGAGCCCGGCGGACGGATCCGCGTGCGGCTCTCATCCGCGCCCTCCGAGGCGGTCATCGAGGTCGTCGACACCGGGATCGGAATTCCGGCGCGCGATCAGCCTCACGTCTTCGAGCGGTTCTTCCGGAGCGACCGGGCGCGCCGGGCCTATCCGGGCGGCTCCGGGCTCGGCCTGTCGATCGTCCGCTGGATCGTCGACGCCCACAAGGGAACCGTCGAGGTCGAGAGCGCGTCGCCGTCCGGGACGACTTTTCGGGTGCGGCTGCCGCTTATTACGTAGTTTGTGGGTTATGGGTTCTGAGTTCCGGGTTCAGGTCTGAGTTGAGAGGTACGGGCGCGGCGTGGCTTTGGTGATGTTGCGCGAGCCCGGCACCGCCAGCAGCCCGGCGGAGCAGGTCTTTCGGCCGTGGCGGAGTCAGGGCGTGTACGCCGCGCTATTGGTTGTCCTAGTTATCTGCTTTCTGGTTGTGTGCCGCCTCGAGTCGACTCAGATTCTGGAGAGTCAGATCGCTCGGCATTCACCCCGGCGAAGCCGCCACGTTTGTTGCCCTAGGTATCGGGGCGGTGTGCTCATGCTGACATTCTCCGCCGTCCTTGGCCTGGTGGCTCAGAAAGAAGAGTTGGCGAAGGTGCTCGTCCTGCGGCACAGTAGGGCGGGAATTGAGAATTGAGACCAGGACAGCGAGCGACATGTTGTGTTCAACCTTTGTCCAGCACAGGCCGTGGACACCGTCCTGGCTCGCTCGCGTCTTCGGGAAGCTGCATCCTCGCCGGCGGAACGAGGAAAGCTAAGGAGGACACACCGTTTGCCCCCGCCTTCCGGTTCACTACCGGGCCTTCGAACCGAGCTGCTTCAATTCACGACACGAGGGGCACCCGATTCCGCTGGAGAGCTAAATACGACGATGCAGCTACTGGGTCATGAGGAGTAGTGTGCCGCCTAACACACGCGTGCAGCGGTCCTGTTCGTCGCCTTCGTTTCCTCACTGGCCGCTGACGCGCATGCTGTTATGAGTGTTGAGTCATCAGTTTTCGGTTATCCGTCCGGTCGCCTGACGGAGCCCCTTTCGGCGAACGGGGAATAGAGGGCGGCCGCATTCGATTAGCCCCTGCGCAAACTCAACAAAACCCAAAACCCAAAACCCAAAACCCAGTGCGCCCCGTCTACGTCCTTTCCGCCGCCCGCACGCCGATCGGCCGCTTCGGGGGAGCGTTCGCCTCCCTGTCCGCCGCGGACCTCGGCACGGCGGCGGCGCGCGCGGCGATCGAGCGCTCCGGACTCCCGGCGGCCGCGATCGACGAGACGGTCTTCGGGCACGCGCGACAGGCGGGCGGCGGCCCGAACACCGCGAGACAGGTTTCCCACCGCGCCGGAGTGCCCGACCCGGTTCCCGCCTACACCGTGAACAAGGCGTGCGCCTCGTCCCTGAAGGCCATCTCCCTCGCGGCTCTGTCGATCGGCGCCGGCGAGACCGACGTCGTGCTGGCAGGCGGGACGGAGTGCATGTCGGCGACTCCGTACCTGCTTCCGCGGGCGCGCTTCGGCATGCGCATGGGAGACGGCGAGGTCGTCGACGGGATGTATCGCGACGGCTTTCTCTGCCCGTTGTGCGGGCAGTTGATGGGGGAGACCGCCGAGAACCTGGTTCGGGAGTTCGGCGTTTCGCGGCTCGAGCAGGACGCCTTCGCCCTGGAGTCGCAGCTCCGTGCGAAGACAGCCGCCGACGAGGGACGCTTCGACGCGGAGATCGTTCCCGTCGAAGTCGCCGGCCGCAAGGGCTCCGTCCTCGTCTCCCGGGACGAGCACCCGCGCCCCGATACGACCGCGGAGTCGCTGGCGAGGCTGCCGCCGGTGTTCGATCCGGAAGGCGGGACCGTCCACGCCGGGAACTCCTCCGGGATCACGGACGGCGCCGCCGCGCTCGTGCTGGCCACTGAGGAAGAGGTGAAGAAATCCGGCGTCGAGCCCCTCGGGCGGGTCGTCGCCTGGACCTCCGTCGGTGTCGAGCCCGAGCGGATGGGGATCGGTCCCGTGCCGGCGCTGCGCAAGCTGCTCCAGAAGACCGGCCGCACGCTCGATCAGATCGACCTCGTCGAGTTGAACGAGGCGTTTGCCGCGCAGGTCATCGCGTGTGCTCGGGAGCTGCCGTCGCTCGATCTCGCGCGGGTCAACGTCAACGGCGGCGCCATCGCGCTCGGCCATCCCATCGGCGCGACGGGAGCGCGGATGACGACGACGCTCCTCCACGAGATGAAGCGGCGCGACGCCCGCACCGGGATCGCGACGCTTTGCGTCTCGGGCGGGATGGGGATGGCCGTTCTCTTCGAGCGCTGAAGGCGCTTCGCGCGGACCGCGCGCCCGTTATCAGTTATGAGTTATCAGTCATCAGTTATCAGATGAAAATTGAAAGGGCGGCCCGAAGGCTGCCCGGACTGAAAACTGAGAACTGAGACTTCTCTACGGCGTCAGCGCGCTCAAAATGGGAAGCGCGCGAAAACCGCTACAATCTTTCCTATGAGAGTCGCCCTCACGCTCGACCGCGACGCCCTCGCGCGCCCCCGCAACGACTACGTGACCTCGCTACTCAAGGCGGGCTTCGAGCGCAACGAGATCGACGTGCTCGGGCCCGGTTCGGAACCGTCGGGTCCGATCGATGCCCTCGTGCTCGGCGGCGGCTGCGACGTGGAGCCGTCCCGATACGGCCAGGTCGCCAGGCCGGGCGCCGGCGTCGAGACGGATCCGGGCCGGGACGCGCTCGACTTCGATCTCTTCGCCGCCGCGCGGCGCGACGGGACTCCGGTGCTCGCGATCTGCCGGGGGCTGCAGGTGGTCAACGCCGCCCTCGGGGGAACTCTCGTCCAGGACATTCCGAGCGAGCTGGCATCGGGCGCCCCGCACGACGCGCCGGGCGCCGAGCGCACGCGCCGGGAGCATTCCGTCGCGATTGTCCCGGGGACCCGGCTCGCGTCGATCGCCGGCGCGGAGCACCTCTCCGTCAACAGCCGCCACCACCAGGCCATCGCGGCCGTCGCGCCCGGCCTCCTCGTGACGGCGACCGCGCCCGACGGCGTCGTCGAGGGCGTCGAGGGATCGGATTCGAGCTGGCTCGTCGGGGTGCAGTGGCATCCCGAGAACCTCGCCGCGGAGGGCGACCCGCCCTCTCAGGCGCTCTTCGACGAGCTCGCCCGGGTGGCACGGGCGCGGAGCGCGTCCCGGCGGCTTACCCGGAAGCCGGCGCTCTCGTCGAGTTAGAACCCCGCCGGAGCAGGAATCGCACGCGCCGGGCGGATGTTGTGGAGCTTCGATCAAAAGATCTGAAGAGGAGTCACTGGAGATGAAAATCCGTATCGTCGCGTTCGCGCTTCTCCTAACCGTTTTCCTGCCGCTCGCCGCATCCGCCCAGTCGAAGTTGAACGTGCACAAGGTCGCGGAGGGCGTCTGGATGGCCGAGCCGGAGCAGGGCGCGAACATCGGCTGGTTTCTCATCTCCGACGGCGTCGTCGTGGTGGACGGTGGCAACGACGCGGCGATCGCACGCGCGGCGCTCGAGCAAATCGCGGCGACGGCGGGAAAGCCGGTCCGCTACCTCGTGCTGACGCACGCCCACGGAGACCATGCCGGCGGGATTCCCGTTTTCGCCGCCGCGGGCGCGCAGATCATCTGCCACGAGAATTCCGCGGCGGCCGCCGCGTACCTCCTCCAGTCCGCTCCGGTGGCCGCCGACGCGCGTCCCCGGCAGGGCGTTCTGGCGATTTCCGAACGCCTGGTCTTCTTCGGGGCGTCGCGCCGCGCCGCCATCTACTATCTCGGGCCCGGGCACACCCAGGGCGACCTGATCGTGCTCCTGCCCGAGGACAAGATCCTCTTCTCCGGAGACCTCGTCGTGAACGGTCGCCTTCCCTACCTGCAGTCCGCGGACGCCGATCCGCGCGGCTGGGAGCACATCCTCTCCCGCCTGGGAGCGCTCGACGTGGCCACGATCGTGCCCGGCCACGGCCCCGCGGGGACGCGCCAGAGCGTCGTGGACACGCTCGCCTACGTCCGGAAGGTCAACGCGCTGGCGACGGACTTCATCCGGACGCGCGTGCCGGACGACCTTTACGAGATGAAGCTGCGCGAGCCCGACAACCGGGTCCAGAACGTCACCGTGGGACCCCAGCACATCGCCAACGTGCGGTCGGCGGTGAAGATCGAGCGTGCCCGGCTGGAGAAGTCCTCGGGGACAC
>JBBQNC010000054.1:0-14783 GCA_038329555.1 Thermoanaerobaculia bacterium | reverse complement strand
CCGCGCGCCGCATAGGTGTAGAAGTGCCGCGATTTTCCGTCGATGACGAAATCGCCGTCGACGGGCCCGTCGCAGGCGGACAGCCCCCACACGTTCGCGCCGTAGTCCCTCCATCCGCTCGGGTTCTCGATCGAGTAGGCGCGGTGCGCATAGGTCGCCCGGCGCGAGTTCTCGAAGTAGTCGATCCCCTTGCCGCGCATGTAGCGGTCCTGGATTCCCCGGAAGTCGATCCAGACGTGCGAGTACTGGTAGCCGAAGAGCGGAGCGAAAGCGACGTATTCCTGGCCGGCGAATCTCCGCCAGTCGTAGGTCCGCGTGTACTCCTCCCAAGCCGACGGCTGGATCGCGTGCGTCGGGGACCCGAGCGCGAGGACATAAAGGAACATGGCCTCGTTGTAGCCCCTCCAAACCCAGTGGCTCATCCCAGCCTCCGGCGTCCAGCTCATCGAGACGAGCGGCGGCTTGAGCTGCGCCCAGTTCCAGTCCGCGGCGCGGTAGAGGCGATCGGCGAGCGAACGGATCTCCGCCTCGCCCGGGTCGTCCCGGTCGAACCACGACTGGCAGAAGAGCGCGCCCGCGAGGAGGATCGACGTGTCGATGGTCGAGAGCTCGACGTCCTTGAAGCGCGCGCCCGTCTCCATGTCAAGGAAGTGGTAGAAGAAACCGTGCTGCCCCGCGGCGCCTCCGGAGGGAGCGGCGAAAAAGTGCAGGGTCGCGAGCACACGGTCGCGGGCGGCTTCCCGGGTGACGTACCCGCGTTCGACGCCGATCGGATAGGCCGTCAACGCGAATCCGACCGCGGCGATGCTCGAGAACGATTCGGAGGGCCAGCGATCGGGAACGAGGCCGTTTCTTGCATTGGAGCGCTCCCAGAAGAACTCGAACGTCCGCCGTTCGAGATCCTCGAGGACGCGCTCGCCATCCGGCTCAAACCGGATCGGGGGCGTTGAGAGCGAAGCAGTCGGCGGCGCCGCCGGCACCAGGGCGGGCGCCGGCACCGGAGCGGCCGCCGGGCGGCAACTGAGAAGAAAGAGCGCAAGGAGACCGGCCGCCGCGCCCGAAGACCGGAGACGACAAAAAACGAGGGCGGGAGAAATCCCGCCCTCGTTTCCGTCTGACGCCGCGAACCGACGAAACGACACGCGCTGGCGAATCCGCTTACCTTAGAAACCGATGTTCAGGCCCAATTGGGTCCGGCGCGGGTCGGTAGCGAGGCACCTGGGCTTCCCGAGATTCGGGTTGCCTTCGGGTGGGAGAAAGTCGTCGAAACAACTGTAGTTGTAGTGGTTCGTCAAGTTGAACCCTTCGAGAACGACACCGACGCGAGCCCTCGATCCGATCACGACATCCTTTTGAAGGCGTAGATCCCAGGACTGGTATGGAAATGTGCCCGACTGCCGAATCGAAGTGAATCGAAGCTGGTTGATCCCGAAGCCGGCGCTCGCATCGATCACCTGGATCGGAAGGCCGGTTCCCAGCGTGATGAGCGACGACGCCCGGATGTCCCATGGGATTCCGACGATCCCGGAAAAAACGATCCGGTGCCGTTCGTCGTTGGCCGTCGAACGGCGGCCGAACTGCGCGACCGTCGGGAAGTCGAGAGTGAACAAGTCATTGCCCGTTTGCGTCGAGTGACCCCATGTGTAGGCAAGACCCAGTCCCCACTTCGAAGCGGCCGTGTAGGGCTTATCGACAGACAAGAGGAGCGCGTCGTACCAGAAGCGTTTTGACGCCTGGGAGATCAGGACGTTCGAGTAGTTCGCGATATTCACGCAGCAGGTGCCGTCCGCCCTCCGATTGCCGCGGACGTACGTGAGACCGTTTCGCCCCCGGATGCCGGCGTAAGAAAGCTGCACCGCGAGCCGCCCGAAGGCCTGACGGATGCCCGCGCTGAACTGGTCGGACACCGGCGGCTTCGTATTGTTGTTGACCAGATAGACCTCGGGTTTGGGCGCGATCCCGCTCGCGATCAACCCGTTCAAACCGGCGGCGGACAGATAGGAGGGGTTCCACATGATCGTCGGCTGGCCATCGCGGGGAAGCCCGTCGGCCGAAAACCGGAACTGGCGGACCCCGTACTGGAGACGGTATTTCTCATCGAGAAGGAAGTTGTAGAGATCGCGGTCGAAGTACCGGCCGTAGCCGGCGAAGACGACCGTCGTAGCCCTCCCCGATATGTCGTAAGCGACACCGATCCGCGGCTGCCACATGTTCTTGTACGCCGGGCGATCCGAACCGTTCGTAAAGAACTCCGCTGGAAGGACTCCCTGGAGATCCGTCCGGACCTGGGTCGGAGTGACGTAGTCGTTGTTCAACATGTCGGTCTCGTAGTCCCACCGGAGGCCGGCGTTGACCGTGAGGCGCGGGGTCACGGACCAGTCGTCCTGGATGTACAACCCGTATTCGTTGTTCTTCGCCGACACGTCCGGATTGCCGACGCCGTAAAACGCCTCGAACGGAAAAGCGAAGTTTTCGTCTCGACGGAAGTTGAAGGTCGGGTTCCCATTCAGGTTCTTCTGAATGTCGTACTTGTTGAAGCTCGCCTCGACCCCACCCTTGATCACGTGATCGCCCGCCGCGTGGAGGCCGAGGTAGGAGAAATCCTCGCGGACGACGAAGCGCTTTTGAAGAAAGTTCTGAGAGGTGTCCCGACCACCGATCCGGAGGAGTCCAAAGTAGTTCTGCCCGACCGCGGTCGTATCGAACGCCGTCGGATTCCAACGGGAGCTCTGATACGAGAGGGTTGTCTCCGACAACAGGTTCTGACCGGACAAAGAGTATTTCCCCTGGGCATTCCAGATGTCCTGCTTGGTGGTTTCCGAGCCTTGAAAGCTCGTCGTCCCGGCGAAATTGGTGACGTCGGTCTCATGGCGGTAGAAGCCGGAGAGATCGAGGAGGCTCGTCGCTCCCGCCTGCCAGGAGAGTTTTCCGAAGCCGAGGTTGGAGCGGAACGGGGCCGTGAACGTTCCCGTCTGGCTCTGGAGCTGGGCGACGAGGGCCGGCGGAGCCTGCGTTTCGCCTCCCAGAAAGACGCGGGTCGATCGGTCCTGATGGTTCAGTTCGAATGAAGCGAAAAAGTGAACGGAGTCCTTGACAATGGGTCCGCCGATGTCCACCCCACCCTGATACCTCTTGTAGTCGGGGCTGCCGACGAAAGGATCC
The DNA here is from genome assembly GCA_038329555.1 of Thermoanaerobaculia bacterium. Taxonomy (GTDB): domain Bacteria; phylum Acidobacteriota; class Thermoanaerobaculia; order UBA5066; family Gp7-AA6; genus JALYUA01. Next base: position 11,621 of record JBBQNC010000054.1, on the reverse strand, counting down.
TTCGCGACGAGATTCTTGTTCTGGTAATAAACGAAGGCGTCCCCCGCAAACGCATTGGTGCCTGACTTGGTGATCGCGGTGATGACCGCGGTCGTCGCCTTTTCATATTCGGCTTTGAAGTTCTGATTGAGGACTCGAAACTCCTGGACGGCGTTCTGGGGAAACGGGTTGCCTCGCGAGGAGTTCTGACCCACGACGCCCCCTTCCAGGACGTCGTTCTTGTAGCTCGTCCCGTCGATGATGACATTCGTAGTGAAACCCTCGGCGCCGGCCGCGTTGATTTCCTTTTTCAGCTGGTTGTCGGAGATCCGGACGCCCGGCGCGAGCTCCGCGAAGTTCAAAAAGTTTCGGCTCCCCTGGGGCAGATACCGGATCTGCTCCTCCGTCACGTTCGTCGCAATTTCGTTGCTCTTCGCCTCGATGACCGGCGCCTCCGCCGTTACCGTGACGGCCTGTGACGCCCTCGCCTCGAGGATCATCCGGAAGTCGAGGGACTGCGTTTCGCCGAGCAAGACCCGCACGTTGCGCGTCTCGGTGCGGAAGCTCGGCAGCGTGGCCGTGACTGTGTACGGCCCCGGCTGCACCGAGATGTTGAAGAAACCGTTGCCGGCCGTCGTCGCATTTCGGTAGAACCCCGTGTCGTCGTTCTTCGCCTCGACGGTGGCTCCGGGCAGGACGCCGCCGGTCTCGTCGGTGACGTTGCCGCGCAGCGTGCCCGTCGTCGATTGCGCGATGCCGACGCTCGATCCGAAGGCCAGAAGCAGAATGCCGGCCGCCAGAGTTGCCCGACCCCCTCGGAATCTCATGGAATCTCCTCCGTCAATTAGTCGAACGTTGCATTTCGAGTCTTTCGGTCGAAGCGGATTTCTCATTTCGGTCACCCGTCCCCGGAGCTGGCGAGGCGGCGGGACCGCGCGCGGCCGTTCTCCCCGCAGGACGCCCGCACGACGAGCGTCGTGGGAAGCATGGCCTGGCGCCTGGCGCGCTCGGGTCCCGCCGCGATCGCCTCGACCAGCCGCTGGGTGGCCTGGGAGCCCAGCTCGGAGATCGGAACGCGGACGGACGTCAGCGGCGGTGTGATGTAGCGCGCGATCGGGATGTCGTCGAACCCGGCGATGGCGAAATCCTCGGGGACCTGGACGCCCCTCTCCTGGAACGCGCAGAGGAGCCCGATCGCCATCGAATCGTTCGCGGCGAAGATCGCCGAGGGCCGGGGCTTCAACTCGAGGATCTTCCGCGAGGCCTCGTACCCCGATTCCTCGCGAAAGTTGCCGGGGAGCTCGAGAGGGGCGAATGAGCCTCCGTTCTGAGCGCGGAGCGCTTCCCGGTAGCCCCGCAGGCGCTCGGACGCGTCGCGATTGCCCGTGGGACCCTGGATGAACGCGATCCGGCGGTGGCCCAGGCGAATCAGGTGACGGACCATGGCGGTCGCGCCCCCGAAGTTGTCGACGTTCAGGCAGTCGAACGACCCGCGGCCGCCCGCGGAATTCAGGAGCACCACGGGAAACTTTTCCGGAAGGTTCGCCTTGAGAACGTTCGGCCGGACGTCGGGCGAGAGGACGACCAGGCCGTCGACGCGGCCCCGCATGGCCCGGATCATCTCCTCCGTCTCCGCGCGATCGCTGTGGGAGCTCGACACGAGAAGGTGGTATCCGGCCCGGCGCGCGCACACGTCGATCCCGCGAATGAGCTCGGAGAAGAACTCCCCGTACAGCTCCGGCATGAGGACTCCGAGCGTGCTCGTCTTCCGGGTGATGAGGCTTCGAGCGCCCCCGTGCGGGATGTAACGGAGACTCTTCGCGGCCTTCCGGATGCGGCGCTCCGTCTCCGGGTGCACCGGGCCTTTGCCGTTCAGCACGCGGGACACGGTCGCCACGGAGACCGACGCCTCGCGGGCGACTTCGCGGATCGTGACGCTCATGCTTTGGGTCTGCAGCTTCGCTCCGGTTCCGGAGCTGTAATCGTTTACAGCGATTTCTGTAATCGTTTACATTCGTCGGCCGCATTCTCCTGCCGCTCCGAGGGTGGTGTCAAGGCGAGGGGCCGGGCGTATGCTCCGAGGCCGATCGGGGGTACCCATGGGCCACCGCGCGCGCGCGGCTGCCGCCGTCCTGGTTCTCTTCGCCGGAGCCCGGGTGCCGCTGTCCGGCCGCGACCCCGCGCCCCGCCCCAACCCCCTTCTGACGGCCTCCGAGGTCGAACGGGAGACCGGGCTGCACGGGTTGCGGCGGCTCTCGAAAAGAGGGGGCCGGCCGCTCTCCGGAGTGAGGTTCGAGACGAGCGACGGGAAGCCGCTCCTTTCGGTGGTCGTCTCGGACGCCGTGTCCTACGCCCGTTGGAAGGGAAGGCGCTTTCGAGCCGCGGTGGCCGGCGTCGGAGACGAGGCCTTCTCCGGGCCGCCCCGAGCGCGAAGGCCCGAGGCTGTCTACTTCCGCAAGGGAGACCGCTCCGCGGCCCTGTCAGCGGCCGTGTCCGGCGGAGAGCCTCGCGTCCACGCGAAGGCCCTCGAGCGTCTCGCCCGCCTGGTCGCCGCGCGTCTGCCCTGAGACCGATCTCCTCTCCAACCGCGACAGCGGGGGGAGGGCAGGGTGAGGGGGCGGTGGTCGAGACGCGCTGCCTTGTTGCCGCGCTTCTCCCCCGAGACCCATCTCCTCTCCACCCGCGACAGCGGCGGGAGAGGGCAGGGTGACGGGGGCGGCGGTGCTCGAGACGCACTGCCTTGTTGCCGCGCTTCTCCCTAGAGACCCATCTCCTCTCCACCCGCGACAGCGGCGGGAGAGGGCAGGGTGAGGGGGCGGCGGTCGAGACGCGCGGCCTCATTCCCCGTCGTTGTCCCCCTCCCCCCAACCCTCTCCCCCGCGCTCGCGGGAGAGGGAGTTGGAGGCGCCGTATGCTCTCCCCATGAGCCCGGAACCTCACGGGGCGGAGAACGACGATCCGGCTTGGGACCGGGTCCGGACGGCGATGGAGGCGCTCTCCGTCGCGTACGAGGCCATGCCGTGCGACCCCGAGTTCGCCGATACGGCCGCATTCTGCGAGCGGTACGGGATCGCGCCTGAGGTCAGCGCCAACACGATCCTCGTCGCGTCGCGGACGGAGCCGAAGAAATGGGCCGCCTGCCTGGTCCTCTCCCATTGCCGCCTCGACGTCAACCACGCGGTCAGCCGCCTTCTCGGCGTCAAGCGCCTGTCGTTCGCCTCGGCCGAAGAGACCCGGGAGCGCACGGGGATGATGATCGGAGGCGTGTCCCTGTTCGGCCTGCCGGCGGACATCCCGGTCTACATCGACGCCGCCGTGCTGCGCGCTCCCTCGGTCGTCGTGGGGGGCGGCAGCCGGTCCTGGAAGGTGCGGCTCGCTCCCGGAGAGCTCGCGCGGATCCCCGGGGCCGCGGTCGTCCCCGACCTCGCCCGGCCGAAGGAGCCGAAGCCGCCGGCCTGACTCCGATTTCGCGGCCGTCCGCGGTCGGACTCCGTTTGTCCGGGCGGTGGCGCGATCCTGGGTCCCGGAGGCACCCATGGCGGTCGTGGAACAGATTTCGGTCTGGCGGGCACGGAAGGAAGCGGACGCGGACGAGCCCCTCGGGGCGCTTCCCTTCGCTCTCGAGGAACCGTGCCCCGGCTGCGGCGCCGAGCGCGTGAGCACGATGGTGTGGAGGCGGACGGCCCCGGGAGCCGAACGGATTCCGTTTCCGCGGATCGCCCCGCACTACCTCTGCCGCGACGGGAGCGTCGTCTTTCAGGAGATCACGGACGCGCCGATGCCCGTCTCGGCCTGGCGGGGGATCCTCGGCCGTTTCCGGGCCTGAGGGGGCGCTTTCGACCGCGGCATTCGCTTCGGCGAACAGGCCGCCGAGAGAGCGCTCCGCTTAGAACAAGGCGGAGAACTCGGGCCAATCCGTGAGCGCCTCGAAAGGAAGGCTTTCTCCCCAGCCGACCTCGAGGGAGAACCCGGCCTTTTTTCGTCGCGTCATGGCGCCCCCGATTCCCAAGTGACCCGATCGCCGCCGATCGCCCGATCCCCCGATTGATCACCCGATCACCCGATTCACCCGATTCTCGGCAGGGGGTTTCCCGGCCGGGCCCGGCAACACCAATCCCCCGGTCCCCCGGTTACCGATCTCCTATACCCTTCCCCCCCGTGCCGAGCATCTTCGTCAAGGGACTGATCATCGGTTTCGCCCTTTCGGCTCCCGTCGGCCCGATCGCGGCGATCTGCGTCCAGCGCACCATGAATCAGGGGCGCCTGGCCGGATTCGTCTCCGGCTTCGGCTCCGCGGCCGCCGACGCCGTTTACGGCACGGCGGCGGCCTTTGGCGCGAGCTTCATCTCCGGGTTCCTGATCGAGCACGGGACCTGGCTCCAGAAGGTCGGCGGCGGGGTCCTCGTCATTCTCGGCGTGCGTCTGCTCTTCACGCGGCCCCGCCCGCGGGAGGGCGTCACGGGCGTGCGCGGGCTCGCCGGGCACTTCTTCTCGACGTTCTTCCTCACCCTGACGAACCCGATGACCTTCGTCGCCTTCGGCGCGATCTTCGCGACGATGGGGCTCGGCGCGGTGAAGGGGCACTCGATCCTCACGGTCGATCTGGTGGCGGGCGTCGTCGCCGGGGCCGCGCTGTGGTGGTCTCTGCTCGTGATCACCGTCCACGCACTGCGCCGCCACTTCAGCTACGAAAAACTCGTCTGGGTCAATCGCGGCGCCGGAGCGTTCGTCATCGTGGTCGGTTTTCTGTACATGTTCGTCCTGCACGGCGGGTCCGTCGAGCCGAGGCTCGAGAAGACTCTTCGACGTCTCGCCCGCCGCGCCGAAGGAAACCCGGCGGGGATCGCCCGGGCCTCCGCCCTGGACCCCGCCATCCACAACTTTTGAAGTCCTCTCTCGTACGCTTGGTGTGAACCTGAAACCTGGAGGAACCGTGAAGAAGTTCGTCTGCGTCACCTGGATCCTGTCCGCGAGCCTCGTCGCCTCGGCCGTGTTCGCGCAGGCTCCATCGACTCCCGCCCCGTCCCCCGCAACGGTCGCCGTCGGGCTCGATCCCGCCGACATGGACCCGACCGCGCAGCCCTGCCAGAGCTTCTACCAGTACGCCGGCGGCGGCTGGATGAAGAAGAACCCCGTGCCGCCCGAGTACCCGAGCTGGGGCGCCTTCAGCGAGCTCGCCGAGCGCAACCGCGAGGTCCTCCACCAGATCCTGGAGCGGTCCGCCGCGGACAAGTCGGCCGCGAAGGGCAGCGACGTGCAGAAGATCGGAGCCTTCTACGGCAGCTGCATGGACGAGGCGGCGATCGAGGCGCAGGGCATCAAACCCCTCCAGCCGGAGCTCGACCGGATCGCGAAGATCGCGAGCGTGGCGGATCTTCAGACCGAGGTCGCGCGGCTCCAGACGTCGGGCGTCAACGCGATCTTTCAGTTCGGTTCCGAACAGGACCGCAAGAAGAGCACGGAAGTGATCGCGACGGCCGATCAGGGAGGCCTCGGGCTTCCGGACCGCGATTACTACACGAAAACGGATCCGGCATCGAAGAAGATCCGGGAACAGTATCGGGCCCACGTCACGAAGACGTTCCGCCTGACGGGAGACAACGCCAAACAGGCGGCCGCGCACGCCGCGACCGTCCTCGCGATCGAGACGAAGCTCGCCGAGGCGTCGGCGAACCGGGTCGAGCGGCGCGATCCGGACAAGACTTACAACCGGATGGAGCTCGCCGCATTGAACGCGATGACACCGAGCTTCAGCTGGACGGCGTATTTCCGGGACCTCCACGCCCCGACGATCCCCGCAGCGGTGAACGTCCAGCAGCCGAAGTACTTCGCGGCGCTCGACCGGTACCTGAAGAGCGTTCCGCTCTCGGAGTGGAAGGCCTATCTCAAGTGGCAGCTCGTAGCGGCCGCCTCGCCGGCGCTCTCGTCGAAGTTCGTCGGCGAGGACTTCGACTTCAACCAGCGGATCCTTCAGGGAACAGAGAAGAACCTGCCCCGGTGGAAGCGCTGCGTCGACGCCACCGACAACGGCGTCGGCATGGCGCTCGCGAAGAAGTACGTGGAAGAGAACTTCCCGCCCGAGGCGAAGGCGCGGGCCGACCGGATGGTCAAGAACCTGATCGCGGCGCTGCGCGACGACCTCTCGACGCTTCCCTGGATGGGCGCGGAGACCCGCAAGGCGGCGCTCGCGAAGCTCGACTCCTTCATGCCCAAGATCGGGTATCCCGACAAATGGCGGGACTATTCGACGCTCGAGGTCGACCGGGGCCCGTATGTCCTGAACTCCATGCGGGCCATCCGCTTCGAGTGGGCGCGGGACCTCGCGAAAGTGGGCAAGCCGGTCGACCGGACGGACTGGGGGCTGACCCCGCCGACGGTCAACGCGTACTACAACCCCCTGCTGAACGAGATCGTCTTTCCGGCCGGCATCCTGCAGCGGCCCTTCTTCGACGGAAAGGCGGACGACGCCGTCAACTACGGCGGCATTGGCGCGGTCATCGGCCACGAGATGACGCACGGCTTCGACGACTCCGGCCGGAAATTCGACGCCGAGGGAAACCTCAAGAACTGGTGGACCGACCAGGACCTCAAGAACTACCAGGAGCGCGCCGTCTGCGTCGAAAAGCAGTTCGACGCGTACGTGTTCGAAGGCGATCAGCACTTGAACGGCAAGCTCGTCCTGGGCGAGAGCATCGCGGACCTCGGGGGCCTCGGGATCGCCTGGAAGGCGTACCAGAAGAGCCTCGAAGGAAAGCCCCGGCCGGCGGCGATCGACGGCTTGTCCGACGACCAGCGGTTCTTCCTGTCGTGGGCGCACGTCTGGGCGGCGAACGACCGCCCCGAGTTCGCGCGTCTGATCGTCAACACGAACCCGCACCCGCTCGACCGCTTCCGCGCGATCGGCGCCCCCTCGAACATGCCGGAGTTCGCGAAGGCCTTCTCGTGCAAGCCGGGGGACGCGATGGTGCGCGCGCAGAAATGCGAGATCTGGTGAGGGTCGGACAAGGGATCTAGACCGACGCGGGGCCCCCTCCACCGCGGCGCGGGGGAGAGGGCGGGGTGAGGGGGCGCGGAGGCCGACGGGCACGGCTCTCGCCCCCTCGTCGTCGCGCGCGGATTCCCCCCAGATGACCCGATCACCCGATCACCCGATTCTCGTGACGCCGGCCGGACCCAGATCGCCTTCCTCCGGGCCTCTTCTCCGCTTTAGCGGGTGCGCCGGAACCTCTTGTCTTCGTGGGACTTTCGGCCGGCCGGGGGCTCCGGCTGTAGAATCTGTCGAGCCGGAGCGGCTGCGCCCGGGTAGGAGTGTCCATGACAACCGGAGGATTTCAACCGCGCCGCCTGGGCGATCACCTTCTCGTCGCGCAGCTCGGCGAAGACTGCCTCGGCACCGTCTACCGGGCGCTCCATTCGACGGATGAGCGGCGTTTCGTCCGGCTCCGCGTCCTTCAGTCGCCCGAGCTTTCGCCGCCCGCGGTTTTCGCAGCGATCAGCCGGCACGCCGACCGGACGTCGCGTCTCTCGCACAAGACGATCGTCCAGCACGCCGAGCTCGCCGTCGCCGAAGGCACGCCCTTCGTCGCCTGGTACGAGGGGACGGGCTGGACGCTCGATGTCGTTCTCGCGACGCTCCGCGCGGCGGGAACCCGCCTGCCCGTCGCCTACGGCCTGCTCATTGCGGAACGCGTGTGCGCCGCGCTCGAGCACGCCTGGTTTTCTCCCGTCGACGGAGAGCCCATCCGGCATGGAATTCTGTGGCCCGGATTCGTGTCGATCTCGAACGACGCCGAAATCCGTCTGGGCGGCTTCGGTCTCGCCGACGCGGTCCTCCCGTCCCTCGCCTCGGGCCGGCTCGCGCGGGACGTCGCGCCGTACGCGGCTCCCGAGGCCCGGGAGACATCCCGCGTGGGCTCCCAGTCCGACGTCTACTCCGTCGGTGTCCTTCTGGGAGAGCTGCTCACAGGAAGGCGCCCGGCGATCGGGGCCTCTTATCCCGACTTTCGTCCCGACGAAGAGCCCGGCGAGGGAATCCGGCAGCTCCTCGACCGCTGCTTCGCGCCCGTTCCCGAACGTCTCACCATTCTCGAGCTCCATCGCGCCGTTCAGGAACAGCTCGCACTGGGTCCGGCCCGGGTCTCCTCGGCCGACCTCGCTCTCTTTCTCTACACGCTCTTGAACCCCGAGAGCCGCGGCGTGATCCCTTCGGACGGCGACTCCACGAACCCCGTCGCCGGAGATCTCGCGGCCCCGACCGTCGCCGACTCCACCGCGGCCCCTTCCCGCCGCTCGACCGACGGGGCGGTCATCGAAGCGCCGCCGCGGGCCCCGGCGTTCTTTCCGGTGCCGTCGGTCACGCCGCGCGCCAGCGCGGATCCGACGCCGGTTTCCGACTTCGCGGCGCGCGCTGCCGCTCCGCCGCCGAGCCGGTGGGTGGGAGGGATCGCTTACTTCGTCGCCGCGGCCGCGATCATCGTCGGCGTCGAGGCGCTCACGATCCGCCGGGAGAAGCCGGGATCCGGTCGGGCCGCGCCTCCGACGGGGCAGGCTCAGGTCGTTCCCGCCGCTCTCGTTCCGGCCGCCGCACCGGCGCCCGAGGTTCGGCCGGCCGAGCGCTCCGAGCCCCGCTCCGAACGGGCCGTCGAGCCGCCACCGAGGGGTCTCCTCGCCGCAAAGAAGGCCGGAATCGGAAACGGCGCACCCGGAACGCGGCTCGCCGCAAAGTCCGCGATCGCGATGCCCGCCGCGCGTCCCCTGGACTCCGCCACGGCTCGGACGGGGGCCGAGGATTCGCGTTTCCACGCCGCGTGGGCGCGGATCGAGGCGGAACGGCGTGAGGCGGGCCAGCTCGCGGCCGAGCCCTTCGCGGCGGGTCGGGAGGCTGAGGCGGAGGGACAACGGCTCCTCCGGGCGCGCAACTATTCCGGAGCCCTGCAGGCCTTCGACCGCGCGACGTCGCACTACCGCGACGCCGAGAATACGTCGCGCCAGGCGCGCCTCGAGCGGATCCGGCTTTCGTCTCCGTCGTCCTAGAAACACCCGTCAACGTTCGACCGGCCACTTTCGACCGCTCGCGACACGCCAATGCCTCTTCGCGTCGGCTTCATCGGCCTCGGGACCATGGGTGTTCCCATGGCGCGCAACCTCGCCCGCGCCGGATTTCCGCTCGCCCTCGCGACCCGCACGGCGGCGAAGGCCCGGGCGCTCGCCGAAGAGCTCGCGAGGGAGAACCCGGCGGTTCGCGCCTTCGCGAGCCCGGACGAGGTCGCGCGGGAGTCAGACGTCGTCGTCTCGTGCCTGCCGGACTCGCCGCAGGTCGAGGAGGTTCACCTCGGCGCCTCCGGCACCGTCCGGGGAGCCGCGCCCGGAACGATCGTCATCGATTGCTCGACGACGGCGGCCGAAGCCGCGCGTGAGATCGGCCGAAGACTTCGCGACGCCGGCCTGCCCTTTCTCGACGCGCCGGTCTCCGGGGGGCAGAAGGGAGCGACCGAAGCGACCCTCACCTTTTTCGTGGGCGCCGACGACCCGTCCGACGTCGAGCGAGCGCGGCGGGTCTTCGAGGCGATGGGGCGGCGCGTCACCCATCTCGGCCCGTCCGGATCGGGTCAGCTGGGGAAAGCGACCAACCAGATCCTCGTCGCGTGCAACCTGCTGGCGGTCTCGGAGGCGATGGCGTTCGCGCGAAAGGCCGAACTTCCTCTCGAATCGCTCCACGGCGCGCTTTGCGCCGGCGCCGCAAACTCGTGGGCGCTCGAGGTGCTGGGCCGAAAGATGATCGACCGGGATTTCCGCCCGGCCTTCGCGATCGAGCATCAGCAGAAGGACCTCGCGATCCTTCTCGCGACCGCCCGCGCGAACGGAGTGCCGCTCCCGGGGGCGGCCCTCGTCCACCAGCTGCTCTCGGCGCTCGAGGCGCAGGGACGGGGCGGGGACGGGACGCAGGCCCTCCTGACGCTCTACGAGCAAATGAGCGGCGAAACCTCTGAGGGTTGAGGACTTGCCGGCATTCGCTGGCAATGGCCATGACCCCGTCCCTCCCCCGGGGCGCCACATTCCCCGCCGGCACCCAGCCCGACCGTCTACAATGTTGCCCGGATCATGGCTACCAGACCCGGCCGGCAGCGCATCGGCGACGTCCTCCTCGGCTCGGGCACTCTAACCGCCGCGTCGCTCGAGCGTGCCCTTTCCGTCCAGAAACGAGCGGGCGCGGGCGTGAAGCTCGGCGGAATTCTCCTCGGCAGCGGACTCGTCGGTGAAGCCGTGCTCCTCGATGCGCTCTCGCGGCTCCACAAATGTCCCGCCGTCGGATGGCCGGAGCTTTCGGAGGCGATGCCCACGGCGTTCGCGCTCCTCGGATTGAAGAGCGCCGTCCGCCTCGGGGCTTTCCCGTTCCACATCGAGAAGAAGACGCTTCGCGTCGCGTTCACGGATCCGTCGAACCTCGCCGCAATCGACGAAGTGGCCGCCCTCACGGGCTGCCGGGTGATCGCGACCGTCACGTCCGAAGTCCGTCTCATGCAGGCCCACGAGAAGTTCTACCGGCGACCGATCTCCCAGCAGTTCACGAACATTCTGACGCGGATGAGCCGGCCGCGCCCGGCCGTGGCGCCCGCCGAGCCGGTCGTGCGGACGCCGCCGCCGCCCCCGCGCTTCTCGGGCAGCGACGACGCGCCCGTCGGGCCCACAGAGGTCTCCGTTTCTCCGGCGCCTCCGGCGGCGGCCTCGGGAGACGCCCGGTCGGTCAGCGAGACGGATCCCTTTTCCGATGGATATCCGTTGAGCGACTTCCTCGGCGACGCGCTCGCCTTCGGCATGGCGCCCCCGAACCTCTGGAAGCCCGCTGTCGTCGAACCGCCGAAAGAGGCGGAGGAAGAGCCGTTGGATCCGGGCGAGCCGATCTCCGGAGACGATCTCGATTCGACGCGCCCGTCGCGGCGGACGCGAACGCGCGAGAAAACCGACGTCGATGCGTTCGGCTTCGGCGCTCTCGGCGCGCTCGCCTGACCGCGCGGATTCCCGGCGGCTCTCCTCCTACTTCTTCTTCGGCGCGGCGCTCGGCTTCGCCGCCGGTGGCGGCGCCGGAGCGTTTCCCTTCGGCTCCTGCCACTCGGGCACGTGATTGACGATTGGCGGAATCGACTTCAGATACGCGAAGATCGCCTTCAAGTCTTCGTCGGTCGCCTTCCCGATCCAGGGCCAGGGCATCGGCGGCTGAATGTCCCGGGACGTTGCCATGTGCTTTCCGGTTCGCATCGCCTTGATGAACATCTCCTCGGTCCAGATCCCGAGCCCGGTGTTTTTATCGGGCGTGAGGTTGGCCCCGTAGCTGATCCCCCACGGCCCTGCGAAGGCGGTGAGCGTCGCGGCGCCGCTCCAGTTCCATGGTCCAGCGGGAGCCGGAGGGGGCGGCAGCTTCATTGTCTCCGGGTGGCCGGAGAGCATCCGCGTCATGTCGGGCTCGGGCCCCTTGGCGCCCATCTTGTACGGCGTATGGCAGTCGTTGCACGACATGATCGTGAGGAGGTACTTCCCCCTCGCCACGGCGTTGGACGGGGCGGTTTTCGTCTGCGCGGAGAGGGCGGCCGGGACGAGCACGGCGGCAATCGAGGCGAGAACCGGTCGCGGCATTCGCAAGCAGG
>JBBQNC010000053.1:0-14800 GCA_038329555.1 Thermoanaerobaculia bacterium | reverse complement strand
GGGGCATCTCCTCGAGGTCCGAGACGGGGCGGTGCGGACGTCCCAATACTGGGATGTTCCGTATCCCCGTGAGGCGGACGCGACGTATGGCCGTTCGGAACACGAGGACCTCGAGGAGCTCGAGCAGCGCCTGCTTTCTTCGGTGCAGGGTCGGCTGCAGGCGGACGTGCCCGCGGGCGCGTACCTGAGCGGAGGGCTCGATTCTTCTCTCGTCACGAGCATGATGCACCGGTTGTCGCCGGACGGGAAGACGACGTTCTCGGTCGCCTTCGACGATCCATATTTCGCCGAGCGGCAGTATCAGTCCGTGATGGTGGATTACCTGAAGGTCCCTCACCGTCAGATCGGGTTCGGGGTGGGGGACGTCGCGGCGCGGCTCCCGGACGTGATCCGGCACTGCGAGTGTCCGTTGAAGGAAACCTACAACGCAGCAACGTTCGCGCTTTCCGCCGCGGCGCAGGAAAACGGCGTCCGCGTGGTGCTGACCGGTGAAGGCGCCGACGAGCTCTTCGCCGGTTATGCGAGCTACCGGTTCGACGCATTCCGGCGTCAGAGTGGAACCCGGCAGGCCGCGGGGTCCGAAGAGGAGGCGCTCCGCGGCAGACTCTGGGGGGATCCCGACTTCCACTACGAGACCAGCCAGATCGCGTTCCGGGCGGTGAAACGCGAGCTGTTTTCCGACGCGGTCAACGCCCGGTACCCGGACTTCGAGTTCAGCCAGTTCGGTCTCGTCGACACGAGCAAGCTCGCGGGCCTGCACCCGGTGCACAAGCGCTCTTACGTCGACATGAAAGTGCGGCTGGCCGACCACCTCCTCGCCGATGCCGGCGACCGGATGCTCCTCGCGCATTCGGTGGAAGGCCGCTTTCCCTTCCTGGATGTCGGCGTCATGGACTCGGTCGCGCGCATGTCTCCGGACCTGAAACTCCACGGGTTTCGAGAGAAATACGTCCTGCGTAAGATCGCGAGCCGATACGTTCCTGCGGTCATCGCGGAACGCGAGAAGTTTCCCTTTGCGTCCCCGGGCAGTCCCCAGCTGTTACGGCTCGAGACGGAGTGGGTCAACGATCTCCTCTCGCCGGAGACGCTGGCGCGCCAGGGCTACTTCAATCCCGGCCATGTCCAGAGGCTGCGAGACCGCTACAGCGCTCCGGACTTCCTGCTGAACATCCCCTACGAACCGGATCTGCTCCTGGTCGTCCTCACCTTCGGGCTCTTCCTTCGGCTCTTCGAGATGCCGGGGCTGTGAGACCCGGGAGGGCGCCTCTTCCGCGAGCGGACGGCGCCCCCCGAAAAGGACCTGTCGGAAGCCGGATCGAGTGCCCTGTTCCCGTGCAAACGGACCCCTTTGTCTGTTCCAGGGGGCAACCTTCTGGTATATTCAAGCGTTCGCGGCATGAACAGGATAAGCCTCCCCGCCGACTCCTCCTCCTTCCGCCGCGTCGGGTCCGTCAGCCCTATTTCTGGGCGATCTCTCGCGGCCCTCTGACCCGATGACAACTCAAACGCGGCGGCGGGTACCACCCGGGGAGTCCTCTGCCTTCACCGGACCTCGGCCGCGCCCGGGTCGGCCGGAGGTTCTAATCTTCGCCCGTCGGAATGCGTGCAACGTGACGGTGCCGAGGCGGGTAACGTGACGACCGGCGGGTGGAATCATTCGACTGCCACGACCGTCACGGGGTTGCTCGACCGACACGCCCGGGAACGCCCCGACGCGCCCGCTCTGGGCGCTCCATCCCGATCATGGGCCACCTACGCGCAACTCGCGAGACACGTCGCGGCAATCGCCGGTCAACTGAAGCAGGCAGGCGTCGCGCGGGCCGACCGCGTCGCCGTCGCGCTCGGCAACGGTCCCGAGATGGCCGCAGCGTTCCTCGCTGTCTCGGCCGGTGCTGTCTGCGCTCCGCTGAATCCCGCGTACCGCCGCAAGGAATTCGAGTTCCTTCTGGCCGACCTTGGCGCGCGAGCGCTGATCGTCCCGGCAGGCGACCCCGAGTCCGAGGCTCGCGCCGCAGCCGTGGCGCGCGGCATTCCCGTCCTGGAGGTGCCTCTCCCCGGCGCGGAGGAGCCCGCGGGCCAATTCCGTCTGGAGGGCATTCTCGAGGCTCCGTCCCTGCCCGCCGAGGCGAGCGGGCCCGACGACCTTGCGCTCATCCTCTACACGTCGGGAATGACCTCCAGGCCCAAGGCGGTTCCCCTGTCGCATCGCGCGATCTGTATCTCAGCCCACAACATCGCCCTGGCCCTCCGGCTGACCGGGCGCGACCGTTGCTTGAACGTCATGCCTCTATTTCACGCCCACGGGTTGATCATCGCGCTGCTCTCGTCGCTGACGGCGGGGAGCTCCGTCATCTGCGCTCCGCGATTTTCAGCGGAAGAGTTCTTTCCATGGCTGCGGGAATTCGATCCGACGTGGTACACGGCGGCGCCGACGATCCATCACGCCGTCGTCGAAAGCGCAGCGGGTCACCGGGACCTGCTGGGTCGGACCCGTTTGCGGTTCATCCGCTCTTCGGCCGCATTCCTCGCACCCGCGGTGAAAACGGGACTCGAGCGGGTGTTCGGCTCGCCGGTGATCGAGGCCTACGGAATGACCGAGTGTACGCAGATCACATCCAATCCTCTCGGGGATGGCCAGCGCCGCGCGGGTTCCGTCGGCGTGGCGGCGGGACCGACGGTCGCCATCCTCGACGATTCCGGGATGCGGCTTCCGCCGGGGCAAGCGGGAGAGATCGCCATTCGCGGTCCGGCCGTCATGCTCGGGTACGACCGGAACCCGGACGCCAACGAGGACGCCTTCCGCGAAGGGTGGTTCCGGACGGGGGATCTCGGCGCGCTTTCGGAGGATGGATACCTTTTTTTGACCGGTCGGCGCAAGGACATCATCAATTGCGGAGGCGAGAAGGTCTCGCCGTCGGAGGTGGACGAAGTCCTCATGGACCATCCGGCCATATTCCAGGTGGTGACGTTCGGCGTCCCCCATCCGACTCTGGGGGAGGACGTGGCTGCGGCCGTCGTTCTCCGGACGCCCGGCTCGGTCACGGAGAGGGAGCTCCGGGAATTCGCGGCGACCCGGCTCACAGATATCAAGGTACCGCGTCAGATTCTGATCGTTCCGGAGATCCCGAAGAGCCCGACCGGAAAGCTGCGGCGCGCCGGCCTCGCGGACGCGTTCGGGCTCTCCACTCCCCCGGGAGCGCGCCCGGCGGTCGTTGCTGCGGCGCGCGAGGAAGAAAGCTCCGTCGAGAAGGGGCTCGCAAAAATCTGGTCGGAGCTCTTGAACGTCGAGCGGATCGAAGCCGGTGCGAATTTCTTCCGCCTGGGCGGAGACTCGATCCTCGCCTCCCGCCTGGTCGCGAGAGTTCGGAAACAGTTTCAAGTCGAGCTTCCTTTGCGCAGCCTTTTTGAGACGCCCACGCTGGTGGATCTCGCGACCGCGATCGAGCGGAGAAAACGGCAGCCGGCGGCGTCCGTACCCTCCCCATCGGCGGCTCCGCGGCCGTCGGCCTCCCCGGGCCCGGCGGTTTTTCGGGCTGCTCCCGTCGCGCCGATGCCCTCCGGAGCCGGGACCGCCGCAAATCCGCGCACGGAAAATGCGTCTGTCGCGTTCAGTCTTTTCTTCTTCTCGTCGGACGGCTCGACGGCGTCCGCGGAGAAGTACCGCCTAGTCATGGAGGCGTCGCAGTTCGCGGACCGATACGGGTACGCGGCCGTCTGGACTCCCGAGCGCCACTTCCATCCTTTTGGGGGGCTGTACCCAAATCCTGCGGTCTTGGGCGCCGCAATCGCGGCGATGACGAACCGGATCGAGATCCGTGCCGCCAGCGTCGTTTTGCCGCTCCAGAACCCGATTCGCGTCGCCGAAGAATGGGCGGTCGTAGACAACCTGTCCCGCGGCCGCGTCGGCGTTTCATTCGCCTCCGGCTGGCACGTCAACGACTTCGTGCTTTCCCCCTCGCACTATGAAGATCGGCGCGCCGTGATGCTCGAACGCGTCAAGATCCTTCAGGACCTATGGGAAGGCAAGCCGTTCACCGCTCCAAATGGCGCCGGAAACGAGGTCGCGGTCAGCATCTTTCCGCGGCCGCTCCAGCGTCATCTCCCGATCTGGTTTTCCTGTCAGTCCGACGCCATGTTTCAGACGGCGGGAGAGCTCGGAGCCGGAGTCGTCACCTCGATGTTCCTCATGTCGGTCGACGAGCTGGCGGTCAAGATCGCGATTTATCGAGAGGCCCGGGCTGCCCGCGGCCACGATCCGGCGGCCGGCCGGGTGGCCGTAAGCCTCCACACGTACGTGGCGGAAGACGAGGCCGCCGTGCGACGGAAAGTCAGCGGGGCATACCTCGATTATCTTCTCGTCAATCTTGGACTCCACGCGGACCGCGTCCGCGGCTCCGGCGACGAGTTCGAGATGCCGGACGAGGACCGGGAGTTTCTGACCCGCCAGGCCAGCGAGCGGCTCTTCGCCGAGCGCGGTCTGGTCGGAACGGTCGCCGCCTGCCGGGAAAGAGTCGAATCTCTCACCGCCATCGGAGTCAACGAGATCGCTTGCCTGATCGACTTTGGAATCGATTTCGATTCCGTCATGGCGAGCCTTTATCAGTTGAACAGGGTCAAGGATCTCTGCGGCCGTCCCCTGGTCATGCCTTTTGGTGGGCGATGAAAACCGGAGGACCGCGCAGGTCCGGCTCGGCCGCTTCTTGTCTCCAGGCTTCGGAAGCGGGACCGGCGCCGGGACTTCGTGCTCCGGAACTTCATCGGGAGCTCTTCGGAGACGAGTCCACGATGGCGGAGTCAGGTCCGCTGGCCGGCACACTCGTGCTCGACGTGTCGAGGACGCTGGCAGGTCCTTTCTGCACGATGCTGCTCGCCGACATGGGCGCCACGGTCGTCAAAATCGAACATCCGCGGGGAGGCGACCCGGCTCGCGGCTGGCCTCCCTTCGTGCAGAACGAGAGCACCTATTTCTCGAGCGTCAACCGAAACAAGAGAAGCGTTACGCTGGACCTGCGGCAGGCCGAGGGCCAGCGGTTGCTGGTCCGGATGGCGAAAAGCGCCGACGTTTTCGTCGAAAACTTCAAGGTCGGATCGTTGGAGCGATTCGGGCTGGACTTCGAGGCGCTTCACGCGATCAACCCGCGGCTCGTCTACTGTTCGATCTCAGGCTACGGTCAGACGGGCCCCCGTAGGCTCGAGGCCGGGTTCGACCTCACAGTCCAGGCGGAAAGCGGGATCATGGAGGTGACGGGCGAGCCCGACGGTCCGCCGACGAAGGCCGGAGTGCCTCTGACAGATGTCGCGGCGGGTCTTTACTCGGCGTTCGGCATTCTCGCCGCTCTCCGGGTGCGCGACGAACGCGGAGTCGGACAGCGTGTCGACGTCGCGCTCTTCGACAGCGCGCTCTCGCTCCTGACGTTTCAGGCTGCGAGCGTGCTTGCTGGGGCCGGCGAACCGCGCAGGATGGGAAACTTTCATCCGTCCCTCGCTCCGTACGAAGTGTTTCATGCTTCGGACGCGAGTTTCGCGCTCGGGATCGGCACCGACGACCTGTGGAGGCGTCTTTGCGAGCTGCTCGCGCCCGACGGAGTCGGTTTCGATGAGGATCTGGCGACGAACTCGGTCCGGATAAGGCATCGCGAGACGATCCACGCGCGACTTCAGCAGGTTTTTGTCCGGCACCCGCTGTCGCATTGGCTCTCGCGGCTTCGACCGCAGGGTATTCCTTGCGGTGCGATCAATCCCGTCGGGGTCGCGCTGCGGGGGGAGCAGGCTGCGGCGCGGGAGATGGTGCAGGAGGTCGACGATCCCGTTCTCGGTCCGGTCCGACACCTGGGGATCCCCGTGAAGTTGTCCGCGACGCCGGGGTCGTTGCGGCGCTCGCCGCCGAGACTCGGGGAGCACAACGAAGAGGTCTACGGTCACTGGTTTGGACTGTCAGCGCTCGAGCTGCGGGAACTCGGGGAGCGGGGGGTGGTCTAGGTGCCGACTCCTCACGAGTCTTTTCGTTACATCAATCTCGGGTTCGTCGCGGGTCGTCTTCTTCTCGCGCGACTCGGCGGGCTTCGACCCTGGTCCGGCGCGCCCTCTGGAGCGTCTTGAAAGTTTTCATGACCGAAGACAAAGTTCCTCCGTCGCCCGATTTCGACAGCGCATCTCCCGCGGCGGATCCTGCTCTCGACGGGGCGAGCCATGGGCGGCCGATCTCCTTTGCGCAGCAGAGGCTGTGGTTTCTGGACCAGCTGGACCCTCAGAATCCCGCGTACAACGTCCAGGTGGCGGTCTCGTTGAACGGGCCGCTCGACGTCGCTGCTCTCGAAGCGGCGCTGACGGAAATCTGCCGTCGTCATGAAGCCCTGCGGACCACGTTCTCCGCGGCCGGCGGAGAGCCTCGCCAGATCATCGCCGCGCCGTTGCGGCTGCGGCTTCCTCCCCTCCGCCTCACCGGGCAGCCGGAGGAGGGGAGGGAGTCTGAAGCCGTGCGCCTTGCGTCCGAGGAGGCGATGCGTCCGTTCGACCTGGTTTCAAGTCCCCTCTTTCGGACACTTCTGATCCGTCTCGCCGACGAGCACCACGTGCTGGTCCTCACGATGCACCACATCATTAACGACGGTTGGTCGACAGGCATTTTGTTCCGCGAGATGGGAGCCTTGTATCGCGCCTTCTCGACGGGCCGGCCGTCCCCACTGCCGGAGCTGCCCATTCAGTACTCGGATTTTGCGATCTGGCAGCGAGAGCAACTCCAGGGCGATCTCTTCGAGAGCCAGCTCGCCTACTGGAAACGGCAGCTCGGCCGCTACCTTCCGCCGGTCAATCTCCCGACAGACCGGCCCCGTCCCAAGATCCAGAGCTTCCGCGGAGCCAGACAGTCGTTTCTGTTGTCGAAGGAGATGACGGAGGCGCTGAAAAACCTGAGCCTCGACGAAGGAGCGACCCTTTACATGACGCTCCTGGCCGCGTTCTCGATCCTGCTCTTCCGGTACGCCGGTCAGAACGAGATCGACATTGGGACTCCGATCGCCGGCCGGACGACGGTCGAAACGGAGGAGCTGATCGGATTCTTCGTCAATCCGCTCGTGCTGCGCGTCGATCTCTCGGGAGACCCGACTTTCCGCGAGCTGCTTTCCAGGGTCCGCGAGGTCGCTCTGGACGCTTTCACACACCAGGACGTCCCCTTCGAGAAGATCGTCGAAGCGGTGCGCCCGCAACGCGACCTCGGCTCCTCTCCGCTCTTTCAAGTCTGGTTTGTCCTTCAGAACTCCGACCCCCCTCTCGAACTCGAGCGGTTGACGGTCACCCCGCTCGAGCCCGATGATGCGCCGCTCGACCGGGGGCCGGCGGGCACGGCGAGGCATGACCTGAGACTGGGCCTGGCGCGGATACCCTCCGGGGGGCTGAGCGGGACGGTCGAGTACAAGACGGACCTCTTTACCGCCTCGACCGTAACCTCGATTGTGCGCAATTATGAAACAATCCTTCAAGACATCATCGACGGGCCCGATAATTTGTTGAGTCTCTTCGTGAGTCGGCTGGCCGTCGTCGAAAGTGAGGAAGATACCAGAGAGAAACTGGAGTACTGGGAAGCGGCGCGCCGCACGTTGAAGACCTCCCGCCGAAAGTCCTCGCCGGGCGGGGCGACGGATCGTTCCAGCCCTTGAACGCGAGACGGAAAAAGAGGACCGGCACCAATTGGGTACCACGATGACAGGGCCGAATCTGGAAGATGTGTACGAACTCTCCCCGATGCAGCAGGGGATTCTCTTCCACACGCTCTATGACCCGGTTGCCGATCTCTACCTCGAGCAATGTGTGATCTCGCTTGGGGGAAGGCTCGATCCGCAACGCCTCGAGCGAGCCTGGAGAGCGGTCGCGCGGCGCCACCCGATCCTCCGGACCTCGTTCCACTGGGAGGGCCTCGAGAAGCCGGTGCAGGTCGTGCACCCCGATGCGCCCCTTCCGTTCCGACTCGAGGACTGGAGAGATGTTCCGGAGGAGACCTGGCGAAACCGGCTCGACGCGTATCTCCTGGCGGATCGGAAAGCCGGATTCGACCTGGCTTCGGCGCCGCTTCTGCGGGTCGCCGTCTTCCGAACGAGCGATCACTCCGCGGAATGCGTCCTGACGTTTCAGCACCTGCTTCTCGACCGATGGTCGAGGTTCATCGTCTTGAATGAGGTGATCGCCGACTACGAGGCCGACGGGCATCCCCCGGTCCCCTCCGCCCGCCCGTACGGCGATTACATCGCCTGGCTGCAGAGCCAGGACCGGAAGAAAGCCGAGGCGTTCTGGCGGGAGTACCTCGGAAGCTTCCCGGGGTCCGCTGCTCTCGGAGGCGACGCGCCGGAGGGGTCTTCCGCCCCCGGGCCGACTCAGGCGAGACTCGCGTTGTCTCCGGAAGAATCGGTCGCGATCCAGTCGTTCGCGCGCAAGCATCGCCTCACGACGAGCACTCTCATCCAGGGCGCCTGGGCGTTTCTTGTCAGCCGGTACACGGGGGAGCGGGACGTCGTCTTTGGAACGACGGTCTCGGGTCGGCCGCCCGCGCTCGAGGGCGTCGAAAACATGGTGGGACTCTTCATCAACACGCTTCCGGTCCGAGTGGACGTCTCCGGAGAACAGCGCGTCGGCGAATGGCTCGAGCGCATGCAGGCGCGCCTCCTCGAGCTCCGTGAGTTCGAGCACAGCTCGCTGATCGACATCCAGGGCTGGAGCGAGGTCCCCCGCGGTGTCGCGCTCTTTCAGACGGTCGTGGTTTTCGAGAATACCGGCGGCCAGCCGGAGTCCGCGGCTTCGGCGGGCCTCGCGATGACGCGGGTCCGCTCCCTCGGGGGCGCGACCAACTTTTCGTTGACGCTGTACGCGGTTCCCGGGACGCGACTCGGTTTTCA
Source organism: Thermoanaerobaculia bacterium (assembly GCA_038329555.1). GTDB lineage: Bacteria > Acidobacteriota > Thermoanaerobaculia > UBA5066 > Gp7-AA6 > JALYUA01. Next base: position 5,915 of record JBBQNC010000053.1, on the reverse strand, counting down.
GATCCAGTCCACCGAGGCGGATTTCCCGGAGGAAGCACTCTCGCGGATGATGAATCAGCTCCGCGCGATTCTTCTCGCCATCATCGGGGACCCGGAGCGACGCCTGGCGGAGATTTCCATGCTCCCGGACGACGAGCGGCGGCGGCTGCTGGTTGAGTGGAATGCGACAGCCCGGGAATATCCGCCCACTCTCGTTCACGAGATGTTCGAAGCCCGGGCGGAGAGGGAGCCGGACGCGCCTGCGGTTCGCTGCGAAAGCGGGAGCCTCACGTATCGGATGCTGAACGAACGGGCGAACCAGCTCGCCCATCGTCTTCGCGCGATGGGGGTGGGAACGGCTCAGCGCGTTCTGCTCTGCGTGGATCGTTCTCCGGAGATGCTCGTGGCGCTGCTCGGAGTGCTCAAGGCCGGGGGCGCATACGTTCCTCTCGACCCGGCGTATCCGCCGGCGCGCCTCGCCTTCATGATGGGGGACGCGAATCCCGCCGTTCTCATCACGGAAGAGCGCTCGGCCGGTAATCTGTCGGGGTTCACCGGGCCGGCGATCCTGCTCGATCGCGACGCCGCGCTTCTCGACGTGGAGCCGGTCTCGAACCCGGAGGGCACGGCCCGGCCAGGCGACCTGGCATACGTGATCTATACGTCCGGCTCGAGCGGGCAACCCAAGGGCGTGGGCGTCGAGCACCGGTCCCTCACGAATCTTCTGTTTGCGATGCAGGACGCTCTCCGCCTCAACCGCGAAGACGTGATGCTCGCCGTCACCACGCTTTCCTTCGACATCGCGGCGCTCGAGCTCTACCTGCCGCTCGCGTCCGGGGCGTCGATTGCGCTGGCGTCGCGGGCGCAGGCTTCCGACGGAGAGGCTCTTCTGGCGGAGCTGCGGCGCTCGGGAGCGACGGCGATGCAGGCGACGCCTGTGACCTGGCAGATCCTTCTGGCGGCCGGGTGGAAAGGGGAGGGCCTCCGAGTCGTCCTCTGCGGCGGAGAGGCGTTGCGCCGGGAGCTCGCGAACCGGCTGTTCGACACGTGCGGCGGTTTCTGGAACATGTACGGCCCCACCGAAACGACGATCTGGTCGACCATGCATCGCGTGGAGTCCAGGGTCGAAGCGGCCGCCGCGCCGATCGGGCGGCCCATCTCCAACACGCGGCTCTACGTCCTCGAACCGGAGGGCGGGCTCGTGCCGCCGGGACTGCCGGGCGAGCTTTTCATCGGCGGCGAGGGAGTCTCACGGGGCTACTGGAACCGCGCGGAGCTGACCGAAGAGAGATTCCGCCGCCTGGAGTACGAGACGGGGAGCCGGGCGTACCAGACAGGGGACCTCGTCCGCTACCGCCGCGATGGAACGCTCGAATTCCTGGGCCGACTGGACGGCCAGGTCAAGATTCGCGGCTTCCGCATCGAGGTGGGCGAAGTGGAAGACGTACTGCTCCGCCACGCCTCGGTCCAGGAGTGTGTCGTCGTCCCGCGGGAAGACGAAGGAGGCGAGAAGAACCTGATCGCCTACGTCGTGCTGGGACCGGCCGGCCCTTCGACGGCCGAGTTGCGGGCGCACGCGAAGGACGCGCTGCCGGAGCACATGGTCCCGGCGAGCTTCGTCTCCCTCGAGTCCCTGCCTCGGACTCCCAACGGGAAGGTCGATCGAAGGGCGCTTCCCTCCCCCGGCGCCGTGCGATCGCATGCGCCTCACGTTCCCCCCGCTTCGCCGGTCGAGCAGGGCCTGGCGGAGATCTGGAAGGAGATCCTCAAGATCGATCGACCGAGCCTCGAAGACAGTTTTTTCGAGCGCGGCGGTCACTCCCTCCTGGCTACGAGGCTCGTCTCGCGGATCGCGGAATCCTTCAACACTCGCATCCCTCTCCGGGACGTCTTCGAGCACCCCACCCTCGGCGGCCTCGCCGCCTCGATCGCCGGTGCCATGGCAATGGTCCAAACGTCCGGGGAGATGCTCGAGATGCTCGCCGAGGTCCAGAGTCTTTCCGACGCCGAAGCGCAGGATCGGCTCGTTATCGAGAGTCAGTCCGATCCCGTAAAGGTCGCGCGCCCTCGCACGTAGCGCGTCGATCAAACGATTTTTCGCAATCCGAATGACTTGTGCCCCGCGTTCCTCAGGTTCCGTATGAAAATGGTCATTTCCCCATGACAGACCAAGGCCCCAAAGAGTCGCTCAAAGATCAGATCGCGAGCCTGACGCCCTCTCAGCGCGCACTTTTCGAGCAGCGGCTTCGCCAGCTTTCCGACCGGGCGTCGGTCGCCCAGGGCATCCCGCGCGCTGTCGAAGGCGACCGGTCGCGCGCGCCGCTGTCCTTCGCGCAGCAGCGTCTCTGGTTTCTCGACCAGCTGGAGCCCGGCAACCCGTTCTACAACATGGCGCTCGCCTTCCGCGTACGGGGTCCCCTGCGGGAGGACGCTCTCCGGCGGGCCCTGGAGGCTCTCGTCGAGCGGCACGAAAGCCTGCGCACGACGTTCCCCATGGCCGAGGACCGTCCAGTCCAGTCGATCGCTTCGGGAGCACCGGTCGACGTCGCGACGTACGAACGCTCCGGCGTCGCCGAGCCGGATCGGGACCGCGTCGGTGCGGAGTGGGTCGCGTCGGAAACGCGGCGGCCGTTCGACCTCGTCCGCGGCCCTCTCGTCCGCGCGTCCCTTCTCCGTTTCGACCCCGCCGATCACGTCCTGCTCCTCGGGATGCACCACATCGTGAGCGACGGCTGGTCGCTCGGGATCTTCATGGACGAGTTCGGGCGCTCCTACGAAGAGGCCGTCGGCGGAAGGCCCGCGAGCCTGCGCGAGCTCCCGGTGCAGTATTCCGACTTTGCGCGTTGGCAGCGGCAATGGCTGACGGGGAGCGTTCTGGAAGAGCAGCTCGCTTACTGGCGCGGACATCTCGCCAGCCTTCCGGCCCTCAAGCTGCCGACTGATCGCCCCAGGCCCCGCGATCAGACGTTCCGCGGTGGTCGGTTCCGCACGGTCTTCCCCGCCAGACTGACGGAGCCCCTGAAGGCGCTGTCGCAGAGCGAGGGAGCGACGCTGTACATGACGCTTCTGGCGTCGTTTCAGGTGCTGCTGATGCGGTACACGGGGCAGGAGGACATCGCGGTGGGCTCGCCGATTGCGGGCCGCAACCGTGCGGAGATCGAGGGCTTGATCGGGTTTTTCGTCAACACGCTGGTCCTGCGGACGGACCTGTCGGGAAATCCGACGTTTCGGGAGCTGCTGCGCCGGGTGCGCGAGGTCGCCTTGGGCGCCTACGCCCACCAGGACCTGCCATTCGAGCGGCTCGTCGAGGAGCTGCAGCCCGACCGCGATCTCGGGCAGAACCCCCTCTTCCAGGTGACCTTCGCAGTTCAGAACGCGCCCTCCCGGGACATGGAGTTGCCGGGCATCGCGTTGAAGGGCCTCGGAATCGAGAGCGGCGTGACCCGCTTCGACCTCGAGGTCCACGTCTCACAGGGCGACGACGGCCTCCACGGTAACTTCGTGTACGGCACCGACCTCTTCGACGCGCCGACGATCGAGCGGATGGCGTCCCATTTCCAGGCCCTCCTGGAAGGAATCGTCGCGGACCCCGACCAGCGCGTGTCCGAGCTTCCGATGCTGTCGGAGTCGGAGCGGATTCAGTTGGTGGAAGGGTTCAACGAGACGGCGTCGGAGTATCCGAGCGGGGCGACGGTGCACGGGTTGTTCGAGCAGCAGGCGGCGAGGGCTCCGGACGCGGTGGCGGTGTTGTTTGGAACGGAGGGTCTGACGTACGGGGATCTGAACGAGCGGGCGAACCGGTTGGCGAGGTATCTGGCGGTGCGGGAAGTGGGTCCGGACGTGCTGGTGGGCGTGTGTGTGGAGAGGTCGTTGGAGATGGTGGTCGGTCTACTGGGGATCCTGAAGGCGGGTGGCGCGTACGTACCGCTGGACCCGGAGTATCCGGCTCAGCGTCTGGAGTTCATGTTGAAGGATGCGGGCGCGAGAGTCGTGCTCACGCAGGAGCGGTTGACGGGGACGATCCCCGAGGGTTCGTACACGCGGGTGCGGCTGGATGCGGACTGGGAGGAGATCGCGCGGGAGAGCGGCGAGAACCCCGAGAGCGGCGCCAGCGCCGAGAACCTCGCGTACGTCATCTACACGTCGGGATCGACGGGAAAGCCCAAGGGCGTGGCGATGCCGCACAGGGCGCTCGCCAACCTGGTCAGATGGCAGATGGCGTCCTCGCCGAACCCGGCGGCGAAGACGCTCCAGTTCGCCTCTCTAAACTTCGACGTCTCCTGCCAGGAGATCTTTTCGACCTGGTGCGCCGGGGGAACTCTCGTGATGGTTTCGGAAGAGGACCGTCGCGACCCCTATGCGCTCCTGCGTCTGCTCTCGAACGAGGCGGTGGAGAGGCTGTTTCTCCCCTTCGTCGCGCTCCAGCAGCTGGCCGAGGCGGCCGATGGGGACACCGGATCCGCGGCCGCGCTCCGCGAGGTGATCACGGCTGGCGAGCAGCTCCAGATCACTCTTCAGATCGCCCGGCTATTCGGCGCCGGCGTCGGCCGCAGTCTCCAGAACCAGTACGGTCCGTCGGAGACCCACGTGGCGACCGCGTACACCCTCGAGGGGCCCTCTTCTTCGTGGCCGACGCTTACTCCGATCGGTCGGCCGATCGCGAACGAACGGGTCTACATCCTCGATTCGCACGGAGAGCCGGTCCCGGTCGGAGTGGCCGGAGAGATCTTCATCGGGGGCGTCGGCGTTGCCCGCGGCTATTGGAAGCGGCCGGAGCTTACCGCCGAGCGATTCGTTCCCGATCCATTCGGCGCGGATTTCCATGGGCGTCTCTACAAGACGGGGGATCTCGGCAGGTTTCGGGCGAACGGCGAGATCGAGTTTCTGGGCCGTCTCGACCATCAGGTGAAGATTCGCGGATATCGGGTCGAGCCGGGGGAGATCACGACGGTGCTCGCGCAGCACCCGGACGTTCGCGAAGGCGTGGTGATCGCGCGGCAGGATGGAAGCGGAGGGACGTTCCTGGCAGGATATTTCGTCGCCCGGGGCCCGCGCGCTCCGCGCCCGGCGGAGCTGCGCTCGTTTCTGAAGACGAAGGTCCCGGACTTCATGGTTCCCTCGGTCTTCATCGCGATGGAATCGCTCCCGCTCACGCCGAGCGGAAAGGTGGACCGCCGCGCTCTTCCTTCTCCCGATCAGCTCGCCTCGCCCCGGGAAGGAGACGCGACGTTCGTCGCGCCGCGCAACCCGGTCGAGGAAGTCGTCGCCGCGATTTGGGCGGACGTTCTCGGCGTCGAGAAGGTCGGCGCCGAGGACGAGTTCTTCGATCTGGGCGGCCATTCTCTGCTGGCGACACAGGTGATTTCGAGGATTCGGGAGGCCTTCCGAATCGAGCTTCCGCTCCGCGCGATCTTCGAGGCGCCGACGGTGGCGGGCCTGGGCGCGAGAGTAACCGCGGTGCGCCTCGACAGGGAGGGATTGTCGGCGCCCACTCTGACTTCCGATTCACGCGACCGGCAAACCCTGTCTTTCGCGCAGCAGCGACTCTGGTTCCTGGACCAGTTGGAACCGGGGAATACTCTTTATTCGAACTCACGTGCGGTTCGGCTCACCGGCAACCTCGACATCCCGGCGCTCGAGAGCGCGCTGCGCGCAATCGAGCGACGGCACGAGTCTCTGCGGACTCGTTTCGAATCGGTCGAAGGTCGGCCCGTCCAGGTGATTTCGATCGAAGCCCAATTCGAAATGGACCTCGTCGACCTGACCGCCCTTTCGGCGGGCGACCGCGACGCCGGGGTCCTCCGGCAGCTGGAGGACGAGATCGCGCGGCCGTTCGATCTTGCGGCGGCACCCCTGATGCGAGCACGTTTGTTTCGAACGGGGGTTCGGGAGCACATCCTCTTACTATCCATGCACCACATCGTGAGCGACGGCTG
>JBBQNC010000052.1:0-14907 GCA_038329555.1 Thermoanaerobaculia bacterium | reverse complement strand
GGCCGGGATTCGCCCCGGCGATCTCGTCGGCGCGATCACGGGCGAGGCCGGCATCGGCGCCCGCTCGATCGGCGCGATCGAGATCGCCGACCGCTTCTCGCTCGTCGAGGTCCCCGCGGAGCTCGCCGACGCCATCGTCGCCGCGCTGCGCCAGAGCACGATCAAAGGCCGCAAGGTGCCTGTGAGACGCGAGTTATGAGTTATGGGTTATGGGTTATGAATTCCCGGGAGAACAGAAAACCGGAAGCTCAAACCCAAACCCAAAACCCAAAACCCAAAACTCACAACGCCGTCACGCCCTGCGGGTTTCTCCGAACGAGGACGGTTGCGCCGAGGAGGAAGAGGACCAGGCCGTTGATCGTCAGGATCGCCGGGACGCGGATCAGGGAGGCGGCGAAGACTCCAACCAGGTTGCTCAGGGGCATCGCTCCGCGGAACGCCAGCGTGTAGATGCTCACGACGCGGCCGCGAAGATGGTCTTCGACGTAGGTCTGGACGAGCGTCATGAACATCGCGAAGATCACCATCAGGGCAGCCCCGGCGGCGAGCAGGATGAAGTACGAGAGGATCGCGTTTCGCGACGCGGCGAACGCGATCATGAGCCCTCCGAAGGTCATCTGCGTCGCGACGGCGACGATCCCCTTCCGCCGCACGTTTCCGAACCCCGCCACTCCGATGGCCCCGATGACGGCGCCGATCCCGAACGCGGCGAGCAGGCCGCCGTATCCCTTCGCGTCGCGATGGAAGACGTCCTTGGCGAACACGGGCAGGAACGTGACGAGGGGAATCGAGCAGAAGCTGCCCGCGAAGGCCATCAGGATGAGCCCCCGGAGCGAGGCGGCGTCCCGCACGGCACGGAGGCCCGTCTTCAGGCTTCTCCAGACGGGCTCCACGGCGGGCGCGAGCGGGGCGCCGCGCTTCAAGAGCAGGATCGCCACGATCACGGCGACGAACGAGAGGCCGTTCAACGCGAAGCACGCGGCCGCGCCGAGCTTGTAGAACGCGATGCCGGCGAGCACGGGGCCGATCACGCGCGCGAGGTTGAACTGGATCGAATTGAGGGCGACGGCGTTCGGGAGGTCTTCGCGATCCACGAGAGTCGGCACCAGCGCCTGGTAGGCGGGCCCCCCGAAGGACTGGGCGAAGCCGACGACGAAGGAGAGAGTCAGGATCATCCAGACCTGGACGTGGTTGGTGTAGATCAGGCCCGCGAGCAGAAACGCCGTCGACAGCTGGACCAGCTGCGAAGACAGGAGAATGCGGCGCCGATCGAACCGGTCGGCGAACACGCCTCCGAAGAGCGAGAACATGAGAAACGGGGCCGCGCCGAGAAACGCGTCGAGCGAGAGAAGCGACGCCGACCCGGTCATCGTGAAGATCAACCAGGCCTGGGCCACCTGCTGCATCCACGTGCCGATGCTCGACGTGAAGGCGCCGCCCCACAGGAGGCGATAGTCCCGATACGTGAAGGCCTTGAACGTGCGGTTCAGGGCGACGAACGGCGTCGCGAGCGGAAGCCACCCGGTTCTCTCCTTGCTCAATTTTCGGGGGCGGAGGGTGTCTTCTCGATCTCCCCCGTCATGGGTACGAACCGGACGGGGATGATGTCCTTCTCGGTGATCTTCCCGTTCTGATCCTTGGTGAAGACCTTCAGCTCCTGGAAGAAACCGCCGACCGGGATGACCATCCGGCCGTTCGGCGCGAGCTGATCGAGCAGAGGCTGGGGAATCCGTTCGGGCGCCGCGGTGACGATGATCGCGTCGAACGGCGCGTGGTCCGGCCAGCCGCGGTAGCCGTCGCCCTCCTTGACCGTGACGTTGTGATACCCGAGCCGGTTCAGGCGCTCGGAGGATTCCCGGGCGAGCTCGGGAATGATCTCGATCGAATACACGTGCGAGGCGACCTTTCCGAGCACCGCGCTCTGGTACCCCGAGCCCGTGCCGATCTCCAGGACCCGTTCGGTCGGCGAGAGATCCAGGAGCTCCGTCATCAGCGCGACGATGTACGGCTGGGAGACCGTCTGTTTCGAGACGCCGATCGGCACCGGACCGTCGTCGTAGGCGTGGGCGCGCTGGGACGTCTCGACGAAGAGATGCCTCGGGACCTCGCGCATGGCGGCGAGAACGCGCGGGTTTCGCACGCCCCGCGCCGCGATCTGCGTCTCGACCATGCGCTCGCGCCGGACGGTCTCCGAGTCCGCCGCCCCCGGGGTCACGGATGTTCCCGCTTCGGGCTTCTGCCGGTTCTGGCCGCATGCGCCCGAGAGCGCCCCGAGCGCGACCGCGCAACCGAGCAGTGACAGCGCCCCACGCCGCCGCCTCAACGCCCTTCTCCGGGAGACCGGCGAGTCCCGCCTGGCCCGATTCGCTCGCTCGCGGTCGACTCGATCCGCTCGCTCGCGCTCGACCCGGCCGATCCGCCCGGCGCTCCGCGGCCGTGCACGATGCGGCCCCCCACGACGGTCAGGACGACCGGGATCGCCGGGATCTGCGACGCCTCGGCCTTCATCGGGTCGGCGGCGAGGACGGTGAGATCCGCTTCGAAACCGGCCGCGATCCGGCCCCGTCGATCCTCCTCAAAAGCGGCCCAGGCGGCGTCGGAGGTGAAGAGCGCGAGCGCCTCCGCGCGCGAGAGCGCTTCCTCCGCCCGCCAGCCGCCCGCCGGGCGCCCGGCCGGGTCCTGCCGGGTGACGGCCGCGTAGAAGCCGAGGAGCGGATTTTCGGATTCGACCGGAAAGTCGCTGCCCCCGGCGAGATGCGCGCCGCCGCGTGTCAGGGTGCGCCAGGCATAGGCGCCCCGGATCCGCTCCGCACCGACGCGCCGCTCCGCCCAGTCCATGTCGGACGTGGCAAACGTCGGCTGGACGGAAGCGATGACGCCCTCGCGCGCGAACCGGGGGATGTCGGAAGCCGCGATGACCGACGCGTGCTCGACGCGGGGGCGGTCTCCGCCCGCCGGGGGTCGCGACACGGCGCGAGCGGCCGCCGCGAACGCGTCGAGGGCCTCGCGATTCCCGCGGTCGCCGATCGCGTGAATCCAGAGCTGCCACCCGTTCTCCCGCGCGCCGCGTGCGATCTCGGCGAGCCGCGCGGGGGCGGTCACGAGAAGGCCCCGGTTGCCGGGCTCGTCGGAGTAATCCGCGAAGAGGGCCGCGCCGCGGCTTCCGAGCGCGCCGTCGGCGTAGGCCTTGATCGCGCGCACCGTGAGGAAGTCGCGGCCCCGGCCCACGCGGGGTCCCCGGGAGAACGCCGACCGGAGGCTTTCCGGCTCCGCCGAGACGGTGGCGTACACGCGGATGGGGAGCCCTCCCCGCGCGGCCAGCCTCTCGAGCGCCTCGATTTCGGCCGTGCCGTAACCCGAGGCGTCCTGGACCTCCGTCAGACCTCGCGCGGCGCACGCCCGAGTCGCCGCGAGGACCTGCCGCTCGAAATCCCCGCCCGAGGCGGCCGGCATCACCCGCTCGACGAGATCCATCGCGTTGTCGACGAGGACCCCGGACGGCGAGCCGTCGGGACGCCGCAGGATGCGGCCGCCGGCGGGGTCCGGCGTCGAGGCGCCGATCCCGGCCGCCGCGAGAGCCGGCCCGTTGATCCAGACCGCGTGGCCATCCACCCGTCGCGCGATCGCGGGCCGATCGCCGAGCGCGCCGTCGAGATCTCGCGAGTCGGGAAAGCGTCCACCTGGCCAGTGGTTCTGATCCCAGCCCCGCCCCTCCGCCCAGGCGCCCCGGGGGAGCGTCCGCGCCGCCGCCGCGATCCGGCGGGCCGCCTCCGCCGGGTCGGCCGCGCCCTTCAGGTCTGCGGTCTCGAGAGCCTTGCCCAGGCCGGCGAGATGCCCGTGGGCGTCGGCCCAGCCCGGGAAAACGAACGCCCCCGACAGCGTCACGACGGAGGCGGACGGCGAGAGCTCTCGCGCGCGCTGCGGCTCTCCGACGAAGAGAATCTTCCCCGCGCGGACGACGATCGAAGCGGGACGGCCGGCGGACCGGGCGTCCTCGTAAACCGTCGCGCCTTCGAATCGGAGGTCGGAGCCGACCGTCGAGGGGCCCGGCGCGGCGAAAGCGGTCAGGAGGAGGAGCGCCGCGGCGGCGAGAGGCGACATTCGCCCGATCTTAGCCCGGATGGTCCTATGCTCTTTGCCGTTCACGTCCGCCGAACGAGAAGGACGGTCTGGTCGTCGTACTGGGGCATGCCGCGCGCGAAATCCGCCACCTGCCCGAGCACTTCGTCGGACAGCCGCCGGAGGGGCAGGTCCCGTCGCGACCCGACCTCCGCGGTCAGCCGGTCGAGGCCGAATTCCTCGTCGAGAGAGTCCACGGCTTCGGTCAGGCCGTCCGAATAGACGCAGAGGAGATCGCCCGCACCCATGTTCCGCGTCCCCTCGCGCCAGGATGAGTTGGGAAGCATTCCCACCGGCACTCCCGTCGACTCGAGGAGCTCCGTTGTCCCGGACGGACGGACGAGGAGAGCCGGGTTGTGTCCCGCCGACACGTACCGCAACAGACCGGTATCTGGCTCCAGCAGCCCGAAGAAGAGCGTCAGGAACTTGCGCGTCGCGGCGAACTTCCGCAGGTGCCGGTCGATCCGCTGCACGAGATCCGCCACCGTCTTCGCTTCGTCGATCTGCAGGTGCACGGCCGCGTGCACGGTGGACACGAGCAGCGCGGCCGGTACGCCCTTCCCGGATACGTCCGCGACGAGAAACGCGACCCGGCCGGAGGACAGCGGAAAGACGTCGTAGTAATCGCCGCCGACGTGGCGCGTCGGGATGTTCGCTGCAAAGAGCTCGACGCCCGGGATCTCCGGAAGGAACCTCGGCAGGATTTCCCGCTGGATCGCGGCGGCGAGCTCGAGCTCCCGTTCGTAGCGCTCCTTCTCGATGGCGTCCTGGTGGAGACGCGCCGTCTCGATAGCCGCGGCTGCCTGGTTCGCAAAGAGCGCCAGCAGGCGCGCGTCGGTCGGCGTGAAATCGAGGACGCCGCCCACCCGGGATTCCTTGTCCGCGACCGCCAGCAGGCCGAGGCGCCGGCCGGCAACCGCGATCGAAACGGCGAGACACTTCTCGCATCCCGACAGACGCTCCCCCGCCGTCGGAACGGTCGCCGCGGCGTTGTTGATCACCGCCTCTCCGTCGGGAATCCTCCAGGAAGCGAATCGGTCGCGCGGGAGAAGGTCGCCTCCGATGCTCCTGTCGTAGAGAATCCGGCCGCCGTCGTCGAAGAGGACGAGCGTGCCTTTGCCCGCGTCGGTCAGGGAGATGGACCGGAAGAGCACCTCGTCCGCGAGCGCCGCGAGGTCGAGCTGGCCGCCGAGCGAGAGCCCGAGGTCGTACAGCGACTCGAGCTCGAGGAGACGTGTCCGCACCTCGAACTCGGCGCCCTTGACCATCTTCGAGAGCCTGTGGGCCGCGAGCAGCGCTCCGAACGAGAAGCCGAGCAGGGCCGCCAGCTCCGGCCCCTCGTCGCGGGCGAGTCCGGAGAGGCCGAGCTGGCCGTGGACTTCCCCCTCGGCTCCGAGGGGGATCCAGAGAGCGTCCCCGACCCACTCCGCGTCCTGGGGCGCCGGATCGGGAGCCTCGAGCGTGTCCGACCCCTCTCCGCACTCGCCGCCCCGGACCCAGCTCTCCTTCTCGCGGAGGTACATCGCCGCGGCGCGGGCGCCGCTCCACTCGCGGGCCGCGTCGGCGAGGCGCCGCGCGATCGGGCGGTCGTCTCCCGCTAGCGCGGGCGCGGCGAGCTCCCTCCAGAGCCGGGTGGCGGAACGGGCGGGAGCGGCGGAAATAGGCTGCATGCGTTTATCGCTCTCGAGTCGCGGGCGCCCGGACCCCGCCCCGCGCGGTGGCGGGAAAGGATCCGCGGCGCCGTCCTGTCGGTTAACCGGTCGCTGCCACGGCCTGCAGCGCCTGGTCCTGCGTCGGGTAGATGGATGCGTACTGCGCGAGGCCCATGATCCGGAACGTCTTGTCGATCGTCGGGGTCAGGCTGCAGAACGCCAGAACGCCCTTGCGGTCCATCACCTTCTCGAGGACCTCGATCAGGATCGAGATCCCGATCGAGTTGACGATCCTCGTCTTTTCGAGGTTCAGGATGAGGGCTCGGGCGCCCGCGTCGAGCTGGGCGTACGCCTGCCGCGCGATCTCCTCCCCACCCTGATTGTTGATGTAACCGTCCGTCCAGAAAATCGCGACGTCGCCGCGCCGCTCGACCACGATCTTGCAGGATTCGTTCACTTGTACTTCCTCATGAGGATCTTCGTCCCCCATTCGCCCGACGTGATCACCACCGTGTCCATCAGGCTCCGCATGATTTGAAGCCCCCAGCCACGCTTCTTGCCACCCGTAAACGTCTTCTCGGGGGTCGGGACTTCCACCCCCGAATGATCGAACCCTTTGCCCTGGTCGAAGACCTCGACCTCGAGGAAGTCGGGGCCGTCCTCGTCCCGGCCGACGCGAAAGGTCAGGTGCACCCGGTCGTCGCGCGTGTGCGCGTGCTCGAAGGCGTTGATGCAGGCTTCGACGAGGGCGAGCTTGACCTCGTCGATCTTGTCGTGCGGCATGTCGATGTACTCGCCGAGCGCGGCGACCTGGGCGGTGGCGACGATTTCCATGTCCGAGGCCACGGGGATCGTCAGGGACACTTCACGCGGCCCGGCGCCGTCCGGCCCCGAGCGAACGATTTCGTGGCGTGACATCAGAGTGTTCCGGGACCTCCTCAACGGCCGGTCGCGCGGTTCGCGCGGGCCGCCTCAGAGGATACGGCGGATTCCCGCGGCGGCAACCGCCTCTCGGTCGGTAACCGCCGGGCAGGGGACATCGACGGACGACGGGCGGCGCGGATCATGCGATCCCGCTTAGAAGCGCAGGAAGAACTGAAAGGCTCGGGACGCGACCGGGGGAAGCCATCCGTGCGCCTGCAAAAGCAGGGCGAGACAGAGCTCCCCGACCAGGATCGCCCGCAGCAGCGCGGCCGGTTCCGAGGCGACGAGCGGAAGAGAGGCGGCTCGTTTCATGGTGACTCGCCCAAGAGAGAGAGCAAGGCGGCGGCCATGTCGGCGTGCGGCAGAGGAACGCCGCAAGCCACTAAAAACAAGCGATTTGCGGCCGAAATCGAGCGAAATTTCGGGGCGTGCGGTCTGTGTCATCTTGATACATATACCATGAAAAAGGCGGACGGTCTCTCCGCAATTGCTGGATTATCTGGACTTAAATTGAAAGTGGGACAAATGTAGTCAGTGTCCTAATGTCCCACCGGCTTCTTGCGATAGAGAGTCCGGCGGCTGATCCCGAGCATCCGGGCGGCGCGGCTCTTGTTTCCGCCCGCCATCTTGAGCACGCGCCGGATGTGCCGCTCCTCGAGCGCGCGAAGGTTCGGGATCTCTCCCTCGGCCGTCGGCGGCTCGACCTCGGAGAGCGAGCCGGGCGCGCGGGCGGGCAGCCACTGGAGATCCTCGAGACGGATCACTCCGGCGCGGGACAGCGCCGCGGCGCCTTCGAGCAGGTTCTCGAGCTCACGGATGTTGCCCGCGAACTGATGCGAGAGGAGCGCAGCGAACGCCTCCCGGTCGAGAGTCAGGACCTCGCGACCCTCCCGGGCGGCGAACCGCTCGAGGAAGTGGCGAGCGAGCTTCGGGATGTCCTCGCGCCGATCCCGCAGGGGCGGCAGGACGATCTCGACCACGCGGAGCCTGTAGTAGAGGTCCTCCCGGAACTCCCCCCGCGCGATCCTCTCCGAGAGCCGGGCGTTCGTCGCCGCGAGGACACGAACGTCGATCGGGATGCGGCGGCGCCCTCCGACGCGTTCGATCTCGCGTTCCTGAAGCACCCTCAGGAGCTTCGACTGGAGCGCGAGCGGCATGTCGCCGACCTCGTCCAGGAAGAGCGTGCCCTCGTGGGCGGCCTCGAAGCGTCCCGTGCGGGCTTCGACGCCGGTCGCGACGCCGCGCTCGATCCCGAAGAGCTCGGACTCGAGGAGGCTTTCCGGAAGCGCCGCGCAGTTGATGGCCGAAAAAAGCTTCTCGGCGCGGTCGCTGCGCGCGTGGATCATCCGGGCGACGAGCTCCTTGCCCGTTCCGCTCTCCCCCGTGATCAGCACGGACGTTCGCGACGGCGCCACGCGGCCAACGAGGTCGAGAACCCGACGGGCCGCCGGAGAGTCTCCGACGAACAGGCGCCCCGCGGCGGAGCGGCCCGTCTCGTCGAGCAGCCGGCGATTCTCTTCCTCCAGCCTCTCGCGATCCCGCGTCAGCCTCTCCAGGTGGCGCCGGTTCTCGATCGCCATTCCGGACAGGCCCGCGAGCGACGTGATGAACCGCCCGTCCTCGTCGTCGAAGCCCGCCTTGCCGCCGCGCCGCGACTCCTTGTCGGCGAGCAGGAGGACGCCGACGGTGCGGCCGCCCGCCCGGATCGGCACGCCGATCGCGGCCGAGACCAGGCTGCGAAGGAGTCGGAAGGCATCGCGACGAAGCGCGGTGTCGGATCGCAGGAGCTCGCCGACGAACTCGTCCTCGGCGAGAACCGACTCGGAGGGGCGCCGGGGGAACCCGACCATCGCTTCGGCCCGCCGTGCGCCGCCTTCGCCGAACGTCGCGAGATACCCGCGGGACGCGTCCAGGACCCCGACGGCGCGGCCGAGGACGTCTTCGACGAGCGCTTGTTCATCGGGAAGCGAGCCGAGAGACAGGCCCGCGTCGTAGAGGGTCTCGAGGAGAAGGAGCTTGTGCTGAGTCTCGAACTCGGCCGCCCGGTCCGTCACCGGGACGCGGCTTGCACCTTCTCCCGATGCATCTCGGCCACCGCCAGCTCCGCGGAACGGCTCGGTGCCCAGCCGGGATTCCATTTGTGGTTCTCCGCGAGGAGCCGGTCCGCCCGGTCGAGGTCGCCCTTGCGGGCGAGAAGCTCGGCGAGGCCGGCGCGGCCCTCATACACCCACCGTCGCGATTCGAAGTCCGACCAGGGATTCGGGGGATTCACCATCTGCTCGAAGAGAGGGATCGCTTCGTCGATCTTGCCTTGAGCCACTTTGTTCCGCGCGGACACGAACGTCCAGAAGGGCCAGTACGGCTTGCGGTCGCTCCCTTTGAGCTCCTTCGCGACGAGCACGTCCCACTTCTGCTTCGCGACAAGGAGGTCGCGCTCCGCGTCCGCATAGCGCCCTTCCTGCATGGCGATCACGCCCTTCGCGGAGTACGTGCCGATCTCCCAGTGCGCGTCGTAGGCCTTGTCGTGCGGCAGCGCCTGGGCCTGCAGGGCGATGTCCCTCGCGAGCGGAAGGTTGCCCGCCATCGCCGCAACCCGAAAGGCCTTCATGCGGTTCTCGACCCGCCCGCCGTCGGTGATCGCCTCTTTCGAGGCGCGCACGTAGTTCTCGACCGCCTTCTCGACGTCGCCCTTCCCTTCGTACGCGACACCCAGGTGGCCGTACGACTCGAAGAAGTCCGGCTTGCGCTTCAGCGCCTCGCTCAGGTTCGCGATCGCTTCGTCATAGTGCCCGGAGAAGGCCTGGATCTCTCCGAGGCTGTCGTAGGGATTCGCCTGGTCCGGAGCCATGAACTGGTATTTCTTGAGATTCTCGATCGCTTTGTCGTACTCGCCGCGGTATCCGTAGTAGTAGCCGATCTGGTTGTAGGCGTCGGCGTTGTTCGGCTCGCGGGCGAGGACCTCGCCGAAGATCTGGAACGCCCGGTCGCTGTGCCCGGCGTCGAACTCGGCCTTTGCCAGGATCTGGGCGGCCCGGATGTCGCCCGGGTACTTGCCGTGGATGGTCCGGGCGATGTCGTTGAAGCGTTTCATGTTCTGGTCGTTCATGGCCAGCATCAGATCCACGTGCAGGCGCTCGTGATCCGTCAGCCGTCCCCGCTCCCGGTTCGCCCGCTCGGTGAGGGCGAGCCGCTGGGTCTTCTCCGAGTTGCGGGCCAGGCCGACCATCGCCATGGCGAACTGCGGATCGAGCTCCAGGGCCCGGGCGAATCCCACCCGCGCCTCCTTGAAGTAGAACCGGCGCTCGTTCTCGATCGCCTCCCGCCAGGCCTGGTAAGCCTCGTCCGAGGAGGTCGTGACGTCCCGGGAGCTCTTCGAATAGACCGTGGCCGCCCCCGCCGCCACCAGGAGCAGCAGGATGACCGCCGAGACCTTCCAGGCACGCCCAACTCTCATGGTCACCTCCTGATACGTCCGGCACCCGCCGGGGTTTCACACTTCATTCCACCCTCAGGAACAGAAAGGTCATGTCATCGTACTGCTCCGCCCCGGACACGTGTCCGCGGATGTCCGTCAGGATGCCCTGAGCGATCTCCTCGAGGGACCCGGCGGCGTGGCGGGCCATCGAATCCATGAGGCTTTCCTCCCCGAAGGGGTTCATGGACTCGTCCATGGCCTCGGAGAACCCGTCTGTATAGAAGAAGATGAGGTCCCCCCGGCGCAGAAAGATCTCCCGGGTGTCGTACGGAACCTCGCGGAAGGCGCCCAGGGGGAGCCGGTGCTCCGGGGGGTCCAGGAACCGCGGGCCCCCGTCCCCCGTCCGGATCAGGATCGGCAGCGGCTGGCCCCCGATCGAATAGCGAAGGCTCATGGCCCGGGGGTCGAGCAGGAAGTAGCCCAGCGAGACGAACATCCGGCGCTTGATCGCGTAGATCCGGCGGTTCGACTCCTGAAACAGGATGCCCGGGTCCCTCGTGGTCAGCGCCCGGGAGTACACGATCTCCTTCGAAGCGACCATCAGGAGCGAGGCGGGGACCGACTTGCCCGAGACGTCCCCGATCACGATCCCGAGCTGGCCGTCGTCGAAGGGGATGAAGTCGTAGAAGTCCCCGCCGACCACCTTGGCCGGCAGGCTGCCGCCGAAGAAAAGGACCCCGGGGACGTCGGGGAGCGACCGCGGCAGGAGGCTGATCTGGATGTCCCGCGCAATGTCGAGGTCGCGGCGAAGCTCCGCCTGGCGGGTCATCTCGTCGTGGAGAAGCGCCGTCTCGATCGCGAGAGCCGATTGATTCGCGAGCGTCGAGAGAAGCGACTCGTCGTCGCGGTCGAACTTCTCGCCGGACAGCTTCTCCTTGAGGGCGAGGATTCCCATCAACCGGTCGCGGTAGGCGAGGGGCACGACCATCCGGAAGCCCTCAGCGATCAACCGGTCCCGGAAGGCCTCGCTTTCGGAGTCGGCGAAGTATACGGAGAGCTCCTCGACGCGGACCGGCTTGCCTTCCTGCCGGAGGATCCTCCGGACGACGGCGGATGGCGGGACGCGGTCCTCGCGCCGGCCGCGCCGCTCGAGGAAGCCGTCCTTGTCGCGGAGCCAGATCGAAGCCTTCTCCAGGCGCATGGTCCCGGCGACGCTCGCCGTCAGGTAGTCGGCGATCTTGCCGAGGTCGAGCTCTCCCGTGATCGCCTCGCTCATCTCGAGGAGCGCCGACTGGTAGTCGAACTTGTCGCGGAAGAACAGCTTGTCCAGCGGCGTCTGGATCCGGCGTCGCACGAACTCGAAAAGCGGGAGCACCACGAGGAAGAATCCGAAGTTGAAAATCGCCGAGGAGCCGGGCCGGGAACGCGCGAAGACCGCGTTGGCCGCCGCGATCGCGATCGCGTAGAAGCCGAACAGGATCGCCGTCGTGATCGCGTAGAGAAAGGTCCGGCGCACCACGAATCGGATGTTCAGCATCTGGAAGCGCACGATCGCGTACGCGAACGTGAGTGGGATGAAGATCATCGGCACGATGCCGTAGAAGACGTACTCGTCGGTGTTGAACGCGGAAGGAAGCACGATGCCGAGGAGCAGGTACGGGACCGTCCCGAGGATCGTCCCGACGAAGACGTGGAAGGCCTGCCGGCGCTCCCTCGCGTCGGGAAGCGTGAACGCCGAGTGGGCGAGAGACGCCAGTCCCAGGATCAGGTAGTCGCCGAGCAGCGCCCAGGAGGAGAGCGGCGCTCCGGACAGGATCGAGACCTTCTCCCCGCGAAGCTGCCGGAAAACGTCGTAGAGAAAAACGACCGGCGGAATCGCGTACAGGAGGTAGAGCAGCCCCGGGCTCGCCGAGAGGAACTCCTGGAGCCAGGTCTTCCAGCGCGGGGGGTCCTGCCCGGTCCATTCGTCCGGCTGGGCGAAGTGGAAACGCTTCGGCCGCGGGAAGATCAGGAAGAAATGGAGAAACACCGCGGGAAGGAGAAACAGGCTCACCGTCCCCGTGTTCTGGACGAAGACATCGATCCACCAGTAGGAGGCGGGCCGCAGCCGGCAGACGAAGAACAGCATGAAGAGCACGCAGAGCAGGAAGAAGATCCGCGCGGCGCGATCCTCGGGGCGCTTTCGGAAGACGAAGAATCCGATGAAGAAGAAGAGGAACCCGAGGATGGCCGCATAGAGGTAGGTCGTGCCGCCCAGCCGCTCCGAGGAGAGCCGCACCGCGACCGTCTTGACCTCGCCCGGCCCTTCCCCGATGCCCATGCCCGTCGGGCAGGGGCCCTTGCGGACCAGGTACGGCACGCTCTCCCCGACCCGGTGCTTGCGGAGCTCGGCCGAGGCGTCCGAGATCGAGTTGACGAGGTGGTTTCCGATCCCGAGCACGCAGTCCCCCGGGGGGATGCCCGCTTTCGCCGCGGGTCCTCCAGGCGTCGTGGCCCGGACGTCGATCCCCTTCCGGCTGTAAGGCGTGGGAACGATTCCGTCGTACGGCCGCGGAGAGAACATGTCCGCGATCGAGGCCACGGCGATGGCCAGCCCGACGAACCCGATGGCGTAGAACCAGCCCCGGAGAGAGGACTCTCCCGTGGCCTGGGTCTCTTCGGGAAGCGAGGCCGGGTTCCTGCGTGCCATTTTGCGCTGCTTACACCCGCGAAACGACGATGTTAATCGGAAAAGTCCTTCGACCGCCGGAAGATGCGATCCGTCCCCGGGACCGCGTGCTTCCGTTATTCTGCGCCGTGCATGCCATTCGTGACGTTCGAAGGGGTGGAAGGTTGCGGCAAGACGACCCAGCTCGCCCGCGTCGGCGAGCGCCTCCGAGGCATGAATATCGACGTCCTCGAGACGCGTGAGCCCGGAGGGACGGAGATCGGCGAAAAGATCCGCGAGATCCTGATGGACGTTCGGAACTCGGGCCTCGACCCCGGGGCCGAGTGGCTGCTTCTCGAGGCAGACCGGCGGCAACACGTCTCTCAGGTGCTGCTCCCGGTGCTCGACCGGGGTGCGTTCGTTCTCTGCGACCGCTACGGCGACTCGACCGAGGCGTACCAGGCGAATGGCCGCGGGCTCGACGGGGGCGCCGTCGCCTTCGTCGACGCGATCGCCCGGCAGGGATTGATGCCCGACCTGACCCTGATCTACGACCTCGACCCCGTCCTGGGCCTCGAGCGCGCGCGGGAACGGGACGGACGGGACGGCCGGTTCGAGGCGGCCGACATCGGCTTCCACGAGCGCGTCCGGGCGGCATATCTGGCGATCGCCCGCCGGGAGCACGCGCGCGTCCGGGTTCTCCCCGCGGATGCACCGACCGACGAGGTCTTCGCGGCGACCTGGGCCGCGATCTCCGAGCGATTCGGGATTTGAGCACCGCGGCGGGGCTGGACCGTCTCGCGGAGCGCCCGGGGTCGTTTCCGGGCGCGCTCCTTCTCGCGGGTCCATCCGCCGGGGCGGTCGACGCCGAGGCCCGCCGCCTCGCCGCTCGACTCCTCTGTCCGGGAGACGATCCCGACCGCTCCTGCGAGTCCTGCCGCCGCGTCGCGACCGGCGCTCACCCCGATCTGCTGGTCGTCGAGCCCGACGGAGTCGCGATCAAGGTCGATCGCGTCCGCCAGGCGCTCGTCTTTGCCGCGGGACGTCCTTACGAGGCGGCCCGCCGCGTCGCGCTCGTGCTGCGCGCCGAAAAACTCGGCGTCGAGTCCGCCAACACTCTGTTGAAGGCCCTGGAAGAGCCCGGATCGTACGTTCGCTGGATCCTCACGACGGAACGGCCCGAGTCCCTTCTGGCGACGATCCGCTCGCGGTGTGCAACCGCGCTCGTCGCGGCTCCGTCCCGGGCGGAGCGGGCCGGAATCTGGAGGGCCCGGGGATTCTCGGAAGACGACGCCGCCGACCTCGCGCTGTTCGGCATCGAGGAGGAGGAAGGCGACGACGCCGGGCCGGCAGAGAGCCTTGACCGAGCCCGCGCCGCGCGCGAGCGCGTCGTTCAGGCCCTCCTCTCCGCCGTGTCGGGCCGCGGGGAGGCGGAGGCCGTTCTCCTCGCCGACGAGCTCTCGAAGTCCGATCGCGCGGCGGGCGGCCTCCTGGCGGAGATCCTCGCCGATGCGGCGCTCGCCGCCGCGGGATCTCCGGAGCGGATGCGCCACCGCGCCGTCGGCGGTCCGATCGCCGAGATCGCGAAGCGCCGATCGAGCGAGGCCCTCCGCAACGCGGCCGTCGCGGCCGCGGATGCGCCCGAGGACAGCCGGCGCGGAAACCGGCGGCTTCACTTCGAATCCGTGTTGCTGAAGCTGATCCTGGCGACGCCGGCGGATTGAGAGGCGGTTCTCAGTCGTCAGTTTTCAATCTCGGTTCCCCGGGCCCGAACTGAAAACTGAAAACAGATAACCGCAAACGGGCGGTCTAACGCCGCCCGTTTGCACCGACTGCCCTGCTCAGCGGCCCAGGCTGATCGTCACGGTCTCGGTCTTTCCGACCTCGACCACGACCTCGCTCGCCTTGTCGCGGTACCCGGGCCGGGAGACCGTCACGGTGTGCTTGCCCGGTGAGACCACGATCCCGCGATCCATCGACGAGACCTCGTCGGCTGAGCCGACGAAGCGGTCGTCGACGTACACGACGGCGTCGGAGGGCTCGACAGAGATCTTCAGCCGGCCGCGATCACGTTTGGCTTCGGGGCGGGCCGAGACCGACACGTCGGGGCGGCGGTCGCCGCGACGCCAGTCGTCGTCCGGACGCGCCGC
>JBBQNC010000051.1:0-15161 GCA_038329555.1 Thermoanaerobaculia bacterium | reverse complement strand
TCGGGCTTCGCGCCCGGGAGCGCCTTCGACGCGGGTTGCGCGGACGACGCGACGGAACCCGGAAAGGCGGACGTATCCGCGACGCTCGCGAGACGGCTCTGCGGGTTGTTGTAGATCTTCCGCGTCCCCGTCGTGGTGTCCGTCACCGTAATCGTGTAAGCCACGTCGGAGAGCGCGCCGTAGAACACCCAGAAGGCGCCGTTGACGGTGCGCCCGTCCACGACCTTGAGGACGAGCTCGACGTTGCCGCTCGTGAAGAACCAGAACGCCCCGGTGTCCGTGGTGAGAGGGATCGCCATCCCGACTCCCGCCGTCCCGATGTTCGTGGCGCGCCATTCGACGTCCACGCTGAACCGGTTGTTGTTCAGACAGAGCGTCGTGGAGCTCGACGTGCACGAGCCGACCGCCCCTTCGAACGCGATCTGGAAGACGCTGTGCTGGATCGTTCCGGCGTACACGACGCCGGGTGACCGCGGGTCGACGGCGACGGAATCGACGATCTCGTCCGAGAGGCCTTCGTTGACGCCCGTCCAGCTCGCCCCGCCGTTCGACGTGCGATACACCCCGGCGCCAGTGCCGGCGTACACGGTGCTTCCCGAAGCGGTCGTGGCGAGGGCCGTTACGCCCGCGCCCTGAATCCCGACATTGGCGGGAGACCAGCTCGCGCCCGCATTGGTGCTCTTGTAGACGCCGGAGCCCGTCGGTCCGCCGGTGGCGAAGAGCGAGACAGTCCCCGCGTAGATCGTCGAGTGATTCGACGGATCGATCACGAGCGACGGCACCGCGAGGTTCGTCAGGCCGGCATTGCTCTCCGCCCAGCTCTGGCCGCCGTTGGACGTCTTGAAGACGCCGCTCGTGGTCCCCGCGTAGACGACGTCGGACGAACCCGGATCGAGAGCGAGCGCCTGGACGTTTCGATCCGTGAGCCCGTTGCTCGCGGCGGTCCACGTCGTCGCGCCATCGTCGCTCCGGAAGGCTCCGGAGGCGGTTCCCGCGTAGACGATGCCGCCCGGGCCGGCGGCGAGCGCGAAGACCGTCAGCCCGGAGAGCCCGCTGCTGGCCGAGGTCCACGAAGCGCCCCCGTCCCGGCTGCGATAGACGCCGTTGCTCGCGGTTCCCGCGTACAGGGTGCCGCCGGCGTCGATCGCGAGCACCTGGACGGTCGAGTCGGGGAGGCCGTTGCTCGTGAAGGTCCAGGACGCTCCGGCGTTGGTCGTCTTGAAGACGCCTCCGCCCGAGGACCCGGGGCGCCCGACGCCCGCGTAAATCGTCGTCGAAGAGAACGGATCGAAGACGAGCGAGTTGACGGTGAAGGTGGAGAAGGCGACCGCCTCTTCTCTCCACGTCGTTCCCCCGTCGGCGCTGCGGAAGAAGCCGCCCGGCGTGCCGGCATAGAGGCTCGAACTCGACGGATCTGCGACGATCGCATTGACCGTCGGCGGGCTGCCCGCCAGGAGTCTCCACGTCGCGCCCGCGTCCGTCGTGACGAAGACGCCGCCGCCCTGGGTGCCCGCGAACACCGTCGATGGCGCGCCCGCTTTCACGGCGAAGGAGAGAACGGTCAGGTTGCCGAGCCCGTTGTTCGCGGGCGCCCAACTCGCGCCCGAATCCGTGCTCTTGAAGACGCCCGACGTCGTGAAGAGACCGTCGGCGCCCGCGTAGAAGACGGAGGGTGCGGTCGGATCGACCGCGATCGACCGGGCCGAGTTCGTAACGCCCGGCGCGGAGGCCCAGCTCGTACCGGCGTCAGTCGAACGCCAGACTCCGGACGACGTTGCCGCGACGACCGTCCCCGGGCTCGCGGGGGAAACGGCGAGGCTCCGGATGTTGAAGGAGCCGAGGCCGGAGTTCGCGGCGACCCAGTTCGTCCCGCCGTCCGTGGTCTTGAAGATGCCGGCGCTCCGCGTGCCCGCGTAGACGACGGCGGGATTCGACGGATCGATGGCGAGGGATTGCACGATGACCTTCCCGAGCCCGGACCGACGCGCGGACCAGTCGTTGCCGGCGTTGACGCTCTTGAACACCCCGCCGGCCGTCGCTGCGTAGACGTTGCCCGTCGTCCGCGGGTCGACCGCGATGGCGAAAACCGTGAAGCTCGTGAGGCCGTGGTTCACGGCGCCCCAGCTGACGCCGCCATTCACGCTCTTGAAGAGGCCCCCGTCCGTGCCCGCGTAGAGATTCGAGGGCGCGGTCGGGTCGATCGCGAGCGCTCGGACGTTGCCTCCGGGGCCGTAGGGGCCGATGCTGGTCCATTCGTTCAAGCCCGCGCGCGCGGATGCGGGAAGCGCGGCCGCGATCAGGGTGAGAGCAGAAGCTCGCAGAGTCCGGAAGAGCCTGCCGCCGATCACCATGGTCCAGTGTCTCCTTTGAGCCTCGTTGGCGACGCCGAGACCTGCGTGTCCGTAGATCCTCGACCGGTGAGCTGCAAGGAGAGTGCCCGCGGCCCGGAAACGTCCGATAACGCACGCCTGACGTCGTTTACGCGGGGTCGTCCCTTCGTCCGGGGATCGTCCGTCGCGCCTGGAGGCGCCCGACGGTCCGCCTCTTGCAGCATGATCAACCGATGAACTCCCCGCGGAGTCCGACCCGCCTGCCGCACCGCTTCGGCGGCTATCTGATCACCTCGTCGCTCGGAACGGACGCGTTAGGAAGCGTCTACCGGGCCCTGGTCCTCGGTGGCGACGAATTCGTCCGACTTCGACTCTTCGATGCTCCCGAGCTGACGCCCGGCCCGGTCGCGGCTGCGTTGACGGTACAGCCTGCGGCCATCTTCCCCGGCCCCGGCATCGTCGAGGGCCCCCGTCAGGGCGTCGTCGACGGCATTCCCTTCCTCGCGTGGAGCGAGGCGCACGCCCACGGTCTGGACCGCGTCGTCACCGCGCTTTCGATGGAGAGGCGGCATCTGCCGCCCGAGCATGCGCTCTTCGTGGCGGAGCGGATCGCGCTCGCCCTCGAGAACGCCCTGGCACAGGCCGGCCGCGCCGGGACCTCGACGGAAGGGCACGGGCTCGTCTGGCCGGGATTCGTCGTCATCGGCCCCTCGGGCGACGTGAGGCTCGGCGGGTTCGGAGTGGCGAGCGGGATCCTCCCGTTCATCTCGCGTCCGGGTCTCGCGCCGAGGATCGGTCCCTATGTCGCGCCGGAGGTCCGGGACGGCCGGGACGGCGGCCCCGGCGCGGACGTCTACGCGGTCGCGGCGATTCTCTTCGAGATCCTGACGGGATCGCGCCCCCCTCTCGACTCGGCGGTCGACGCCGTGCCGTCGCTGCCCCGGGGCGTCGGAGACGCGCTGCGCGCCGGGCTCGCCCCCGCGCGACGACGCGCGTCGATCGGACAGTTCCGCCTTCAGCTCGGCCAGTGTTTCGTCGTCAACGGTCTTTCGCCCTCGAGCCGCGCGCTCGCGACGTTCCTCGATGCGCTCCTGGGTCGCGATCGCGACGCCGCCGCAACGGAAGGCCGGCCCGTGCCCCTCGTGTCGTACGAGGAAGAAGAGGAGTGGGAGCGGGCGCTCGCGCGTCTCGATCCTTCCGTCGAAGTCCTCCCGCCGCCTTCCGCGCGCCCGCGCTCCGGACCGAAGTCGCGCGTCCCGATTCCGGGAGGCACCACCGGCCGGACGCGGCCGGGAGACAAGCCCGCCCCCTGACGATCCCTCCACGAGTCGGTCCCGACAAGCCCGCCCCGACGAGCCCGCCCCCGACGAGCCCTCCCCGGACGGCTTGCTACACTCGGCGGCCGTGAACGCGCGTGCCGGCACACCTTGGAAGCGGCTCGCGACGGAAGCCGTCCATCCCCGCTCCCGGAGACTCGACCGGCTGGGCATCGCCGGGGTCGTCGCGCTCATGCAGTCCGAAGATCGACGCGTTCTCTCGGCGCTCTTGGCGGCGCGGCCCGCCATCGTCCGCGCCGCGGAGATGCTGAAGGAGTCCTACGCGTCCGGCGGGCGCTGCGTGCTCTTCGGGGCCGGCACGAGCGGCCGGCTCGCCGTCGTCGAGGCGGCGGAGCTTCCGCCGACTTTCGGGACGGACCCGAGGCGGGTGCGCGCGGTGATCGCGGGAGGTCCCCGCGCCGTCTTCCGCGCCAAGGAGGGGGCCGAAGACCGCGACGACGAGGGCGCGCGCGCGGCGGCGACGGTCGGGCGGGGCGACGTCGCCGTAGGCATCTCCGCGAGCTCGGTCACGCCCTTCGTGCGGGCCGCGCTCGTCCGCGCGAAGGAACGGGGCGCGAGCACCGTCCTCGTCACCGCGAGCGCCGCCTCTCCGCGCGCCGCCGACGTCGTCGTCCGTCTCGCCGTCGGATCCGAGGTCCTCGCCGGGTCCACGCGCCTGAAGGCCGGGACGGCGACGAAGCTCGCGTTGAACCAGATCACCACGGCGGCCTTCGCCTCCGCCGGGCGGGTCTATGGCCCCTGGATGGTCGACCTCCGGGCGGGCTCCGCCAAGCTTCGGGATCGCGCGGGCCGCATCGTCGCCGCTGCCTGCCCGACGACGCCGGCGCGCGCCCGAGCCCTCCTGGCACGGGCCGGCGGCGAGGTCAAGACGGCAATCGTTATGGGAAAGCGCCGGGTCCTCGCCGTCGAGGCGAGGCGGCGGCTCGAGCGATCGGGGGGCGATCTGCGCGCCGCGCTCGAGCGGAGGGGGCGTTGAGAACGGCGAGTCGAGGCGCGCGAATGGCACCGGCATTGCTCCGGATCGTTCGGGAGAAGCATTGCCGGTGAAAGCGCCGAAGGAGACGAGCACGGAAGCCTGTCTGACGAAAGCCTGTCTGCGGAGGGCCGGCCGGGACGACGAGAGCATTTCTGGCTACGAAGAAAAAGCCGAGAGCCCGGCCGCCCGCTGAACCGACCGCGGAGCGCATCGCGCCGCGGCCGGACGCGCACGGGTACCCGCGGCCCCAGCTCCAGCGAAGCAACTGGATCTCGCTGAACGGCCCGTGGGATTTCGCCCTGGATCCCGACGGGGGCTGGGCGTTGCCCGCGCAGGTCCGCTGGTCGTCCGTGATCCAGGTTCCCTTTTCCCCGGAGACCCCGGCGAGCGCCATCGGCGACACCGGTTACTACCGCGCGTGCTGGTACCGGCGGACGTTCGCGCCGCCGAAGCTCGTGTCGGAGCGCCTGCTCCTCCACTTCGGCGCCGTCGACTACGCCGCGACCGTCTGGATCAACGGGACGCGTGCGGCCTCGCACGAGGGCGGGTACACGCCGTTCACGGTCGACGTCACGGAGTACCTGCCGGGCTCCCCGGCACTCGAGATCGTCGTTCGCGCGGAGGACGACCCGGCGGACCTAGCCAAGCCCCGAGGCAAGCAGGACTGGCAGCTCGAATCGCATTCGATCTGGTATCCGCGCACGACGGGGATCTGGCAGACCGTCTGGCTCGAGAGAGTGCCGCGCCACTGGATCGAAGAGATCCGGTTCACGCCGAACCTCGAACGCTGGGAGATCGGGCTCGAGGCCCGCGTCGCCGGCGTGCGGAGCGAAGGCCTCTGGCTTTCCGTCAAGTTCCGCGCGAACAACGTTCTCCTGGCCGACGACAGCTACCGCGTGATCTCCGGCGAGGTGCACCGCCGGATCGCGCTTTCGGATCCCGGCATCGACGACTATCGCAACGAGCTCCTCTGGAGTCCGTCGCGTCCGCAGCTGATCGACGTCGAGCTGCAGCTCTGGGCCGGACGGGGCGATCTCGTCGACTCGGTCCGGAGCTATACGGCCCTTCGCGCGATCACCGTGCAGGGAGACCGGATCCTCCTGAACGGCCGGCCCTACGGTCTCCGGATGATCCTCGACCAGGGCTACTGGCCCGAGACGGGGCTCACCGCTCCCGAGGACGCGGCTCTGCGCCGGGACGTCGAGCTCGCCCGCGCGATGGGATTCAACGGGGTCCGGAAGCACCAGAAGATCGAGGATCCCCGGTATCTCTACTGGGCCGACGTCCTCGGACTGGGGGTCTGGCTCGAGATGCCGAGCGCCTATCGTTACACCGACCGTTCGATCGAGCGCGTCACGCGGGAGTGGACGGACGCCCTGAAGCGCGACTACAGCCACCCTTGCGTGATCGGGCTCGTCCCCTTCAACGAATCGTGGGGGGTGCCGAACCTTCCCGACAGTCCGAAGGAGAGACACTACGTCCGGGGTCTCTACCACCTGACGAAGACGCTCGACCCCACGAGACCGGTGGTGGGCAACGACGGGTGGGAGAGCGTGGCGACCGACATCATCGGGATTCACGACTACGACCCGACCCCCGAGAACCTGAAGAAGAGGTACCAGGCGGAGGAGATGTCGCCGCGTCTTTTCCAGCGGGAGCGGCCCGGCGGACGCCTTCTCGTCCTCGAAGGACAGACGGACCATCCCGTCGTGCTCTCGGAGTTCGGGGGGGTCGCGCTGTCGCGGGACGTCCGATCGACCTGGGGTTATTCGCGGGCGGGCAGCGCCGGCCGGTTCGCGGAGAGCTACTGCAAGCTTCTCGAGGCCGTTCGCTCGATCCCGATCTTCGCCGGGTTCTGCTACACCCAGTTCGCCGACACCTACCAGGAGGCGAACGGGCTCCTGTACGCGGACCGGACCCCGAAGATCCCCCTGGACGTCATCGCCGAAGCCACGCGGGGCGTCTCGGGACCGATCGCGAACCCGAACCCCGCGCAGGACAGCCTGCCCTTCGCGGAGGAGACGGAGGCCCCGCCGAACGTGCCCCCTCACCCGCTCGACGCGGACGAGCCGTCCGAGTGAAGGCTCCGTGCACCGCCGCGAGCTGACGAAGCCGGATGGCCGCCGGCTGATCCTGTACGGGCGGTCGCCCATCCCCGAGGGCATCGAAGCGCCGAGTCCCGAGACGGGACCCTTTCATCCGAACTCGCACCTCCGCTGGCACGCACTCCGCGGCGAATGGGTCGCGTATGCCACGCATCGGCAGAACCGCACGTTTCTCCCGCCGCCGGAGTACAACCCGCTCGCGCCCACCCGCGATCCCGCGCACCCGACGGAGGTTCCCGCCGGGCCGTGGGACGCCGCCGTCTTCGAGAACCTCTTTCCGACCCTGACTCCCCTCGCCCGCGACACCCCGCCGGAGATCGTCGAGACCCGTCCCGGAAAAGGCGCCTGCGAAGTCGTCGTCTACACGCAGGACCCGAGGTCGAGCCTGGGCGCGCTGCCGCTGTCGCACATCGAGCTGCTTCTCGAAGTGTGGGCCGAGCGATATCGCGAGCTCGGAGAGCGGGAAGAGGTCGAATACGTCTTCCCGTTCGAGAACCGGGGCGTGGAGGTGGGCGTGACGCTCGCGCATCCGCACGGCCAGATCTACGCGTACCCGTTCGTCCCGCCGATCCCCGCGCGCGAGCTGGCGCTGCAGCGCGCCCATTTCGAAGCGACGCGCCGGGGCCTCCTCGAGGAAACCATTGCGGCCGAGCTCGCCGACGGCCGCCGCATGCTCTACTCCGGGTCGCAAGCGGTCGCGTGGATGCCCGTGTTCGCACGCTATGCGTATGAAGTCTGGGTCGCTCCGCATCGCGCCGCGCCGAGCGTCGCGGCGCTCTCGCCCGTCGAGAGAACCGATTTCGCGCGAGCGCTCAAGACGGTCCTGCTTCAGTACGACGGCCTCTGGAAGAAGCCGTTTCCCTACGTGATGGTCTTCCACCAGGCGCCGACGGACGGGCTGCCACACCCGGAGGCGCACCTGCACATCGAGTTCTACCCCCCGCTCCGGATGAAGGACCGGTTGAAGTATCTGGCCGGCAGCGAGCTCGGCGCCGGCGCATTCACCGCGGACACGCTTCCGGAGGAGAAGGCCGCGGAGCTTCGCCGCGTCGAGGTGGCGATTGAATGAGAGAGGCGAGTTCGAGCGCCGCTTCGGCCGGCCCCCGGAAGTCGCCCGCGAAGCGCCCGGGCGCGTCAACCTGATCGGCGAGCACACCGACTACAACGGCGGTTTCGTTCTGCCGACGGCGATTCCTCGGAAGACCCGCGCGGAAACAGCGCGGGGCGAGGGCCGGCGGGTACGTGCGGCGAGCGCCGATGCGGACGAGGGACGCGTCTTCCAGTACGAGCTCGGAGAAGAACGGCGCCGCGGCGCGTGGATCGACTACGTGCAGGGCGTCACGCAGGCGCTGGGCCGCCGCGGCATCACGATCTCCGGATTCGACCTCTGGATCCGCTCCGACGTTCCGCCGGGCAGCGGCCTCTCGTCGAGCGCCGCCCTCGAGGTCTCGGTGCTGCGGGCGGTCCGTGATCTCTTCGGCCTGCCGCTCGACGACGTCGCGCTCGCGCTCGTGGGCCAGCACGCGGAGAACGACCTCGTCGGCGCTCCCGTGGGAATCATGGATCAGATGGCGTCGAGCCTCGCGGACGCCGGCGTCGCGCTGTTCCTCGACACCCGCACGCTCGCCTTCGAGCGGATCGCGATCCCCCCGGCCGCCGACCTCGTGATCATCGACTCCGGCGTCCGGCACGATCATTCCGCCGGTGACTACCGGGTCCGGCGCGCGGAGTGCGAGGAAGCGGCGCGCCTCCTGCGGATCCCCCAGCTTCGAGACCTGCCGCCCGAGCGGCGGGAGGACATCGAACGGTTGCCGGAACCGTATCGGAGGCGCGCCCGCCACGTGGTCACGGAGAACGAGAGGGTCCTCGCCGCGGCGGACGCTCTCCGCCGGGGCGACCTCGACCGGCTGGGCGCTCTCTTCGACGTTTCGCACGACTCGGAGCGCGACGACTTCGAGGTCTCCGTTCCGGAGGTCGATCGCATCGTCGAAGCCGCCCGCGAGGACCCCGGAGTCTTCGGCGCGCGGCTGACCGGGGGCGGCTTCGGAGGAAGCGTCGTCATCCTCGCGCGCGCTCCTGGCGGCCGCGAAGTCGGAGAGCGCGTGGTCGCTCGCGTCGGAGGACGGACGCGGATGGTGGTGCCGGAACCGCGCGAGAACGAGGTGCCGGTTTTCTGAGCGTCCGCGGCGGTTTTTTCTCCCGTCCGCGGCGTTTTTTCTCCCGGCATGGTTCTTGAAACCACGGCCCGGCATGGAAAATCGAGTGCAGCCATCAACGCGAAGAAAGCGTGCAGCGAGCACGGTTCCTCCGCTCGCTCCGAAGCGTCCCGTGTCCGCAGGGTCGCGTCTCTCCGGCGAGACGGCGCCGCGGCCGGACGTCGTGTGTCTCTCTCACCTGCGCTGGGACTTCGTGTTCCAGCGGCCCCAGCACCTGCTGACGCGATTCGCACGCGAGAGCCGCGTCTTCTACGTCGAGGAGCCCGAGCTGCGGGAGGGCCCGCCCTCCCTGTCGGTGACGCTCCGCGAGAACGGCGTGCACGTCGTCGTTCCCCGCCTGCCGGGGGGACTCTCCGCCGAAGAGCAGGCGGCGGTTCAGAAGGAGCTTCTGGACGATCTCATGCGGCGGTATGCGATCCGGCGATTCGTCCTCTGGTTCTACACGCCGATGGCCCTCGCCTTCTCGCGGCATCTTCGTCCCGTCTCGATCGTGTACGACTGCATGGACGAGCTCGCCGCGTTCGCGGGAGCTCCCCGGGCGCTGAAGGATCGGGAAGCCGAGCTGATGGTCCGCGCGGACCTCGTCCTGACGGGCGGCCAGTGCCTCTACGAGGCCAAGCGGAATCTCCATCCCAACGTCCACGCATTTCCGAGCAGCGTCGACGTCTCCCACTTCGCGCGGGCGCGGAAGCGCGTATCGGAGCCGGCGGACCAGAAGGTCATCCCGTCGCCGCGGCTCGGCTTCTTCGGCGTGATCGACGAGCGGATGGATCTCGAGCTCGTCCGGGGCGTGGCGGCGGCGCGGCCGGACTGGCACCTCGTCTTCCTGGGGCCGACCTGCAAGATCGACGTGGACGCGTTTCCCCGCGCCTCGAACATCCACAGACTCGGAAGGAAGTCGTACGACGAGCTTCCCGCCTACATCGCGGGGTGGGACGTGGCGTTGATCCCCTTCGCGCGGAACGAGTCCACGAAGTTCATCAGTCCGACCAAGACTCCCGAGTACCTCGCGGCCGGACGACCCGTCGTCTCGACCTCCATCCGGGACGTCGTCCGGCCATACGGTCAGATGGGGCTCGCCCGCGTCGCCGACACGGTGCCCGATTTCGTCGAAGCGGTCGAGGCGAGCCTGAAGGACAGCGCGGCCGCGCGGATCGCCCGCGCCGACCAGCTGCTCGCGACGATGTCCTGGGACCGGACGTGGGCCGGCATCCGCCAGCTGGTCTGGGAATCGGACGCGTCGCGGGGTGAGGTCGAAGAGGAGACGGACGCGCTCGCCGGTTGAGAGCGCCTCGCAAAAGTCACCGCAGCCGGCGCGCGAGATCCCGCGCGGCCGGCCGGTCCGCGAGCACGGTCAGCGCCGGGTGCAGCGAAAGGTAGGACGCCGGACATCGCGAGTTGACCGGGCCCTCGAGCGCGCACGCCAAGGCGCGCGCCTTCGCCGCTCCGGTCGCGACGAGCAGGATCTTGCGGGCTCCGAGAAACGTCTCGATCCCCATCGTCAGCGCCTCCCGCGGCACGGGGCGGATCCCGTCGGCCGCGAGAGAGCGCCGCGTCGCCGCTGACAACCGGACCGCCGACGTGGTCGGGGCGAGAAACGTTCCGGGCTCGAGATACGCCACGTGACCGTTCTCGCCGATGCCGACGAGCGCGAGGTCCGCGGGCCCCGCCCGCCGCAGCTCCGCCTCGAACCGCTCGCACTCGGAGGCCCGGTTCGCGGCGTCTCCGCGGAGGAATCGGATTCGCCCGGGGTCGAGGTCGACCTTCGAAAAGAGCCGGCGCTCCATGAACGACCGGAAGCTGCGGGGATCCGAGGGCGGAATGGCCAGCTCGTCGAGATGAAAGGTCGCCGCGCGGCGAAACGGAGCCCGGCCGGCGCGATGGAGCCGGACGAGCGCGCGGTACAGGGGGACCATGGTCTGCCCGGACGCGAGAACCAGGGTCGTCCTCGCGCGGCGGCGGAGAATCGCGGCGAGAGTCGCCGCGCCTTCTTCGGCGACCGCGGCCGCGGTCGAGAGCACGCGGAGCCGGGGGGCGGGGAGCGTCAACGGCTCACCGCTTCCCAGCTTCACAGCTTCATAGCGCGCCGAAGGCGACGAGCTCGACGCCTTCGTCCCGCAGGAAGTCGCGGATCACGGGGTCGCGCAGCAGCTCGACCTCTCGCGCCCGTTCCCGCGCGTAGGAGCTCCCGGCGATGAGCTCCCGGTCCGGGTGGCCCGGATGGCACATGAGCTCGGACGTGCCGTCCGGCAGCGACGCCACGATCCGCCGGAGATTCTCCGCCGTCGCGCCCTCGGCGTAGAACCCGTCGAAGAAGGCGTCCGGGACGCGGAGTCCGCGGCCGCGCAGCGTCGACCGGGCTTCGTCGGTGGCGGCGCGGACAGGTAGGCCGCGTCGCGCGGCAACCTCGGCGAAGACCGGCTCCACGGCCGGGTGGAGCGCGGAATGATGGTGCGAATCGAGGTGCGCGGGAGGGCGGCCCGCGGCCTCTTCGAAGAGCGCGATCTGAGCCGAGAGCTCCGCGCGCACCTCGTCGGGATCGAGGACCGCCGGCAGGGCCTCCGCGTTGCGGACGAATCGTCCCGACGGCGCCAGAGTCGGCAGCGCGTCTCGATGCGAGGCGGGCGGCCCTCCGCCGGTCAGGACGCAGTGGAGGCCGAGCGACAGCCGCGGCGCGTCGCGGCGCGCCTGCCGGATCCCCTCCGCGGCCGCCCTCTCCAGGATCATCACAGTAGCGGACGTGACGATCCCCCGGAGGTGGGCCTCGAGCGTTCCCGTGTTGACTCCGGGCGTGCGGCCGAAATCGTCGGCGTTCACGATGAGCCGCTTCACGGGGTCTCGGTCTCCCCGAGCGCTTCCACGGCGAGCGCGACGGCGCCCACGGCGGGCTCGACGTCGAGTCGCCGGACCCGCGCGCCCGCGCGTGCGACCTCGCGTTCGACGGCGGCCTCGAGATCCGGCAGCGCGCGGAACGTCCCGCCCGAGAGCACGACGTCGTACGGGCTTTCCTTTTCCCCGAGCTCGAGCCGCGTCACCACGCTCCGCGCCGCGAGAGCGAGCTCTCCGGCCGCGTCAGCGAGAATTTGTCGCGCGACGGCGTCGCCCGCCCGCGCCTGCTCGGCGACCCGGACGGCGAACTTCGCGACCTCCTGGCGTGGATACTCCCCATCGTAGACGCGGCGAACGAGCTCGTCCATGCGGCCGAGACCGAAGTGAGCGAGGAGCGCCTCGCCGAGCGAAGTCGGCGCGGCGCGTCCGTCTGCTCCGCGCAGAGCGGCGCGGATCGCGCGCTCCCCGATCCAGAAGCCCGATCCCTCGTCGCCCACGTGCCAGCCCCAGCCGCCCGCGCGCGCGATCTCGCCGGCGGCGTTGCGGCCCCAGGCGATCGACCCGGTGCCGCACACGACCGCGAGGCCGACGCGGTCGCGGGAGCCCGCCACGAAGGCGACGCGGGCATCGTTCGTCACCACCACGCGGTCGCGGAACCCGATCCGGCGCAGGATGGCCCGAAGGACGGTGTGGTCATCGGGCCGGTCCGCGCCGGCGATGCCGAGCGCCACCGCGTCCGCGCGTTTTCCCGACTCGCCCTCGGCCTCTTCGACGAGGGCGTGGAGCACCTTCTCCACCTCGAGCTCGCCGTGAGTCCGGAGGTTGGCGCCGGCTCCCGCGGCGGATGCGACGACGCGGCCCGTCTCGTCGGCGAGGAGGGCGAGCGTCTTGGTGCCCCCGGCGTCGATCCCGAGAACGTGCCTCACCGGCCGCCGGTCCCCGGCGTGCGTTCCGCCCTGCGCTTCCCGTCCACGGTCCGGCGCGCCGCGATCAGAGCCCACGTCGCGAGAGCGACCACGACGCCCGCGGCGGCCGGACCTACGAGTCGCAGCCAGTCGGCCGATGAAACCGGCGACAGAAGCCGGGCCAGCTCCTTCCCGAAGGGAAACCCCTCGCCTGGATGCGCCCTCATCGCCTTCAAGGCGGCGAGGAGCGCAGAGGTCGCCAGTGCGGCGAGAGCCGCGAAGGCGCCGGCGCCGACGCTCCATGCGGCAAGCCGCGCGCGCCCGACGGGGCTCGCAGAGGCGAGCTCCTCCACCTCGAGGTCGGGCTCCCGGGCTCCGAGCGGCGCGAATCGCGCGAGGAGAACGAGCCCCGGCACCGACGCCAGGACGCTCACGAGGAAGAAGGGCGTCCACCCGATCGCGTCGACCAGAAAGCCCGCGGGGGGACCCGCCAGAGTGCGCCCGAGCGCGAAGACGCTCGAGAAGAGAGCGTACTGCGTCGCCGAGAACTGCTTCTGGGTGAGGCGCAGCAGGAGGACGCCGAATGCCCCGGTCGCCATGCCCTGGCAGAAGTTCTCGACGCCGACACTCGCGTACATGACGAGGCGCGTCGCCAGCGAATGCGCCACCGGGATCGCGCCGGCCGCCCCGGCCGCGCAGGGAACACCCGGCGTCATCCGATCCACGGCGACGTATCCGAGAAACCCGATCGCCTGGATCGCTCCGAAGAGCCACAGCGCACGGCCGAGGCCGATCCGGTCGGTCGCCCATCCGCCGAGAAACGTGCCGCCGATGATCGTCACGAGGCCGATCGTGGCGGTGGCGAGCCCCACGTCCTCGGGAGAAAAGCACTTCTGGATCAGGAAAGGGCGCGTCAGGGCGGTGGCGAGGTTCTCCCCGAACTTGTAGAGGAGCAGAAACGCGATGATCTCCAGGGCTCGGGATTTTCGGAAGATCCCGATCAGAGGCTCGAACACCGCGTCGCGGAGCGTGCGGGGCGGGCGCGAGACGGGCGGCGGCTCCGGAGACCAGACGACGGCCCCCGCCAGGGGGAGGTACAGGAGGGCGAGCGCGAGGAAGAGGATTCGCCAGCCGAGGCGCTGCCCCATCGTGATGGCGACGGCCCCGGAGACAAGGGTCGCCGCGCGGTACAGGGCGACGCGGGCCCCGACCGCGGTTCCCATCTCGGACGGCTCGAGGACCTCCACGGCGTAGCCGTCGATCGCGATGTCCTGCGACGCCGACCAGAACGCGATGAAGATCGCCAGGGCTGCGACCATTCCGACGCGCGGAGACTCCGACTGTGTCGCGAGAAGAGCTATGCTCCCGAGGAGAAAGAACTGCGACACGATCATCCACGCCCGTTTCCGGCCGAGGAAGCCGGGGCTGAAGCGGTCCATTAGCGGCGCCCAGAGAAACTTGAAGGTCCACGGCGCCTGCGCCAGGGAGAAGAGGCCCACCGTCTTGATGTCGACGCCGCGATAGGTCAGCCAGGCGGGCAGCGCGATCCATACGAGACCCAGGGGAAGGCCCGAGGCGAAGGACTGGATGGCGACGGCCCCGAGCCGCCGGGAGGAGATCGCCGCGCGAAGGCTCTCGACCGTTCCAACCCGCCGGGACGCCCCGTCCGATCCGCTCGCCATCGTGACGTAGCATCGCACACGACTTCTCGAGGGATCCGGTCGGTTTCGCTGTGCTGCAAACAATCTCAGGAGGAACCATGCGCGCCTCGTCTCTCGCCTTTCTTCTGGCGGTGTCGCTCGCGGCGGGACAGGCGTCTACCGCCGCGCCGGCGGACAAGGCTGCTACGGGAACTTCTGCAACTTCGGTTCTCGCGCCGCTCGACGCGCTCTATCCCGACCTCGACAAGCTCTATATCGATCTCCACCAGAACCCCGAGCTCTCGCAGCATGAGGAGAAGACGGCCGCGAAGATGGCCCAACGCCTGCGACAGTTGGGGTTCGAGGTGACCACGGATTTCGGCGGGTATGGAGTCATCGGTGTGCTGAAGAACGGCTCCGGACCGACCGTCATGCTGCGCACCGAGCTCGACGCGCTGCCCGTCGAGGAGCGAACGGGCCTCCCGTATGCGAGCCGCGTCACGACCACAGACGACTCCGGCGCCACGGTTTCGGTGATGCACGCCTGCGGACACGACATCCACATGACCTCTTGGGCGGGCGCCGCGACGCTTCTCGTCAAGGCGAAGCACCGCTGGCGGGGAACGCTCGTGATGATCGGGCAGCCCGACGAGGAGAAGGGCAGCGGCGCCAAGAAGATGCTGGACGCAGGTCTCTTCACCCGGTTTCCACGGCCGGACTTCGCGGTGGCGATCCACGACGATGCGGACCTGCCAGCCGGAAAGATCGGAGCGCGGCCGGGATACGCTCTGGCGAACGTGGACTCCGTGGACATCACCGTCTA
>JBBQNC010000050.1:0-15288 GCA_038329555.1 Thermoanaerobaculia bacterium | reverse complement strand
CCGCCGATAGCATCCCTCCCGTACCGCGAATCGGGACGCGCCGGTCCTTCGCGTACTGGTCCGCGCGGAGTCCGAACGCGAGCAGCGTCAGAACGGCGAGGCCTCCGACGATCGCGGAGGAAAGCCGTTTCCGATCTTCGGCACGGTCCCGGGAGGCGGCCGCAGTCGCGAGGGCCGCCGCGCAGACGAGGACGAACAGCAGCGGAGGAGCTACGTAGGCGCCGTCCGTGACGTGAAAGGGCCGGCGGTGGAAGAGCAGCAGGCCGGCCACGCCAAAACCCGTGAGCCTCGCCGCGACGGGACCGCGGGGCAGCCGGAGTCCGGCGACGACGGCTCCCGCGCAGACGAGGGGACCTCCCGCGAAGAGCGGGTTGGCGGGAAAGCCGAAAGCGAGGACGCACGCGAGGAGAACGGCCAGGATGACGAAAATGGCCGCGAGGCGGCGACGCGCGATCAGCGGATCGGATCTTCGAAGAGCCACGAGCTCGAGCGCGAGGAACGCACCGGCCCAGACCGCCGCGCCGTACACCATGCCGGCGAGTCCGGACCATGACCGGCGCGTGACGCCGAAGAGATGCGTCCGCGTCTCCGGCGGCATGTTCCAGAGCAGCACCGGGCCGTCGGCGAGGACGGCGCGGGGCCCGGCCAGAAGCACGAAGATTCCCAGCCCCGCGCCGAACGCCGCGGCGAATCCCGCGACAAGGAGAAAAGCGGTGCGAAGCCGGCCCGAGGCCGCCCCCCCGCGCGCCGCCGCGAGCATGCCGGCGAAGAGGACCACGAGCCCCCACTCCGTCCGGCACAGTCCCGCCATGCCCGCGAGGGCGCCCGCAGCGAACGCCCGGAGACCCGCCCTTCGACCCTCGCCGGCGGGAACGAGCGCGAGGGACGCGAGCCCGAACGCCGCGGCGTGCCACATCCGATAGCCCATCCCGAGGATCGCACCGCCCGAGTCGGGCATGAAGAAGAGCGCCGGGACCGCGAGGGCGGTCCACCCGAACGCTTCCCCCGCGGACGTCACGCGCCGCAATGCGGCGAACAGCACGGCGACGGTCGCGGCGGAGGCGGCCAGCCCCGCGATCATCAGCGCCGGAAAACCGGACCCGAAGAGCCGAAGGAACGGCGCATGAAACGAGGGCGTGAAGGGCCCGAACCACCACACGATGTCGCGGTAGAGGAGACCCCCGCGGGCGACCGTGTCGGGAACGATCCACACGTTGCCCGAGTCGATCAGGGCGTCGCTCCACTTGCCGCGGGAAACGAGAAAGAGCCCGACGGTGGCCAGGCCGACAACGACGGCGGCCGCCGTCGTCGCCCGTCGCTCGGAGAGGGTTCTCACGTGACGAGCGTTGTGTGCTCGCGCCACCGCCGCCAGGCGCCGTTTCCCCGGATTTCGTCGATGGCGGCGAACGCGCGGTCGAGCTCCGCGTCCTCCGTGTAGAAGTGGGGCGACAGGCGGATCCCGACGCCCGACCGGTAGTCGACGACGACGTCCCGCGCATTCAGCTCGCACCGC
Source organism: Thermoanaerobaculia bacterium (assembly GCA_038329555.1). GTDB lineage: Bacteria > Acidobacteriota > Thermoanaerobaculia > UBA5066 > Gp7-AA6 > JALYUA01. The sequence goes on along the minus strand of JBBQNC010000050.1, from coordinate 13,775 downwards.
GGCATCGCCCCGAGCGAGTTGGAGATCAGGTAGGTCGAGCGCTCGAGAATGGGGAACTCGGGGCGGAACCGCAGGAGAGGGTCGGCCGCAGCCGGCGGGTCCGGAAGATTCCCTCCGGCGGAAGTCCTCGGAGGATCCGTCATCGCGCCGCCGGGGTCGGAACGGCGACTCCCGCCTTGTAGACCCGCGAGATCGCGCGGACGTTCTTCACGTCCCGGATCGGATCGGCGTCGAGAAGGAGAAAGTCGGCCCGCTTGCCGGCCTGGAGCGTGCCGCGGTCGCCCTCGATCCCGAGGGAGCGGGCCGACGTCTGGGTCGCCGCGCGAATCGCCTCGAGAGGAGAGAGGCCGGCCCGGACGAAGAGGTCCATCTCGATCGACACGCCGAGGCCGGGAAATGCCCACATGTCGGTGCCCAGCGCGACGGGCACGCCCGCGGCATGGAGCGTGCGGAGGTTCGCGTAGAGCGCCGGGAGATGGCGTCTCACGTTCTCGAACCCCGCGTAGCGCGTCCGGTAGCCGTCGGAATACTCCTTCGACCGGTAACGCGCGACGGTCTCCGCCGGCAGCCCGGTGCCGGGCCGCGTCACGACGGGATCCGCGAGCACACCGTCGACGAAGCTCCGCGTGTCAGCGAGAAACTCGAAGATGTCCATAGTCGGGATGTAGAAGACGGGACGCGCCTTCATGGCGGCGACCGTCGTCGCGCCGAGCGGGTCGAGGACGCCGTGCGCAAGGGCCGTGGCGCCGCCCGCGACGGCCTCGGCGGCGTTGGCGACCTCCGGCGCGTGAACGGAGGCGCGCATTCTTTGCCGGCGCGCCTCGCCGAGGAGCGCCGCCGCCACGTCGGCCCGCATCCGGACGAGGGCGGGCGAACGGCACCACGCCATGTCGTCGAGCATGAGCTTGATTTCCTCGGAGCCGAGCGCTTTCGCCCGTCGCACCGCATCGCGGGCGTGATCGGGCGTGTCGGGGAAACGGTCGAGGTGGGAGTCGGGCGGCTCTCCCCGCGCCCACCATCCTCCCGCCACGGTGAAGATCGGCGCGGCCGGAAACACGTCCGGGACGTCCGTGCGGCCGCGCGATTCCCGGGCCAGCTTCGTCGCGACGGCGACGTCTTCGGCCATAAGCCGGACCGTCGTGACGCCCCAGCGCAGCATCGTCGCCAGATCGGCATCCGTCTCGGCGTGGACGTGGGCGTCGATCAGACCGGGAACGATCCACCGGCCGGACACGTCGATCACCGCCGCATCGGCGGGAAGCCCCCGGAGCGCCTCCGGAGTCGCCGCGGACACGGCGACCACGCGGCCGTCCCGCACGACGAGAAGCGCGTTCTCGAGGGGCCTGCCGCCGGTGCCATCGACGAGCGTGGCGCCGCGCAGGACGAGAGTGGCCGCAAGCAGAGTCGTCAGCACCCCACTATGACGAGACGGCCGACTCTTTTTCCCGCTCCGGCTCCTCGATCTCGACCGGGTAGATGCCCGTGAAGCACGCGGTGCAGGCGGCCTGCTGCGGCCGCCCGAAGGCCTCGAGCATTCCCTCCGGCGACAGATACCCGAGGCTGTCCGCCTCGATGTAGCCCCGGATCTCCTCGATCGACTGGTTCGCGGCGATGAGCTCGCTGCGGGTCGGCGTGTCGATCCCGTAGTGGCACGAGTTCATCGTCGGGGGTGAGGAGATCCGCACGTGGACTTCCTTCGCGCCGGCGTCGCGCAGCATGCGGACGATCTTGCGCGACGTGGTGCCCCGTACGATGGAGTCGTCGACCATCACGACCCGCTTGCCGGCGACGACCTCGCGGACGGGATTCAGCTTCACCTTGACGCCGAAGTGGCGGATCGACTGCTTCGGCTCGATGAACGTTCGTCCCACGTAATGGTTCCGGACGAGTCCCATCGCGAATGGAATCCCGCTCTCGCGCGCGTAGCCGAGCGCGGCGTACATGCCCGAGTCGGGCACGGGCGTGACGACGTCGGCGGCGGCCGGGTGCTCGCGGGCGAGCCGCGCTCCGAACGCTTCGCGCGTGGCCGCCACGTTGCGGCCGAACACGAGCGAATCCGGCCGCGCGAAATAGACGTGCTCGAAGACGCAGGGCGTCGGCCGCGGGAACGAGAACCGGTGAGACGTGAACCCTTCGGCCGAGAGACGGACGATCTCTCCCGGCTCGACATCGCGCTCGAAGCGCGCCTCGATGAGATCGAACGCGCACGTCTCCGATGCCACGACGGGCGAGCCTTCACGGACTCCGAGCGAGAGGGGCCGGATGCCGTGGGGATCCCGCACCGCGAAGATCCCTTCGCGCGAGAGGATCAGCAGCGAATACGCGCCGCGGACCTCAGAGAGAGCGTCGGCGATCGCGCCCACGAGCGTCGGGGACTTCGACCGGGCGATCAGGTGCAGGATGACCTCTGAATCGGACGTCGTCGTGAAGAGCGCCCCGGACGCCTCCAGGGAGGCGCGGATCTCCCGCGCGTTGACGAGATTTCCGTTGTGCGCCAGCGCGAGCGGACCCCGACCGGTGGCGAAAACGATCGGCTGAGCGTTGACGAGCAGCGAAGCGCCCGCGGTCGAATAACGCACGTGGCCGATCCCCGTCCGCCCCGGAAGCCGCGCGAGCCGCGCCTCGTTGAACACGTCGGCGACATAGCCCATCTCCCGCTCGAAGTGCACGTCGGCGCCGTCCAGGGTCGCGATGCCCGCCGATTCCTGGCCGCGGTGCTGGAGCGCGTACAGGCCGAGGTAGGTCAGGCGGGCGGCATCCTCCGCGTCGAAGACTCCGAAGACTCCGCATTCGTCGCGGAAACCCTGACGAAGAGGCATCGGTGAGATTTTACCCCGGATCGCTGTCCGGACTTCGTTCGCCTCCGGCCGCTCCGCCGGCGGAGAGTCGCGCGTCGCGAGAGGCGTTTGGGATCGCTCCACGGAGGGAAAACGTCCGGGTGAGGGTCGTTCTTCCCGGCGAGAACCGACGAGCCGACGAGGCGCCCTCGGTAATCCCCGCCGTTCCCGGCTCGTCCAATCGATCGAGGTGTCCATGTTCCTGCGAATCCTTCGATCGTGTGTTGCGGTGTCGTCGATCGCGGTCCTTGCGGCTCCTTCCGTCGCCGGTTCCGCGCCAACCATGACGGAGCGCGAAAAGGCGATCCACGTGCTGAACCGCCTCGCCTTCGGCCCGCGGCCGGGAGAGGTCGACCGCGTCCTCCGGACGGGGCTCCGCCCGTGGATCGAGGCTCAGCTCAACCCGGAGACGGTCCCCGATCCGCTCCTGCCCGCGCGCCTCTCGTCGCTTCCGACTCTCGCGATGTCGCAGAGCGAGATCTTCGACCGCTTCGAGCGGCCCGTCCGCGAAGCGCGGCAGCGCAGGAGGCTCGCGGCGGGCGCCTCCGGCTCGCCGTCCGGCGCCGAAACCGCCGAGGGGGTCGAGGCGGCCGAGGCGGCTGGGCTGATGGCCGCCATTCCCCCGGAGCAGCGCCCTCGGCGGGTCATCCAGGAGCTCTCCACCGCCAAGGTCGTGCGCGCCGCTTTTTCGGAGCGGCAGTTGAACGAGGTGATGGTCGATTTCTGGATGAACCACTTCAACGTGTTCGCCGCCAAGGGGCTCGACCGCGTTCTCGTCACGTCGTTCGAGCGCGACACCGTACGGCCGCGCATCTGGGGACGTTTCGAGGAGCTGCTCCTCGCGACGGCGAAGGCGCCCGCGATGCTCTTCTATCTCGACAACGCGCAGTCCTCCGCGGACGCGGAGCACCGGCCGCCCGGCCGGGCATTCGCGTCCGGACCGCGCCGCGGCCCGGACGGAGACGGGGATTTGAACCGGGCTCGAAAGGGAGGGCTGAACGAGAACTACGCCCGCGAGCTGATGGAGCTGCACACGCTCGGTGTCGACGGCGGTTACACGCAGAAGGACGTCACCGAGCTTGCCAGGGTCCTGACGGGCTGGTCGATCGACCGCCGGGAAGACGGCGAATTCACGTTTCGCGCCCGGATGCACGACACCGGGACGAAGACGGTCCTCGGGCACACGTTCGCGGCGGCGGGCATCGAGGAAGGCGAAAAGATGATCCGGCTCCTCGCCCGTCACCCGGCGACGGCCCGGCGCATCGCCCTGAAGCTCTGCCAGCGCCTGGTCGCCGACGACCCCCCCGCGACGCTCGTCGCTCGGGTCGCCGCCCGCTTCGTGGCGACCGGCGGAGACCTGAGACAGACCGTCCGCGCCGTCGTCGAGAGCCCCGAGTTCTTCGACCCCGCCTACTACCGCGCGAAGATCAAATCGCCCTTCGAGTACGTGGTCTCGGCCGTGCGGGCGGCCGGCAGCGACACGGATGCGGGGACCCCCCTGCTCAGGCAGATCGCGCAGATGGGCGAGCCGCTCTACCTGTGCCAGCCGCCGACCGGCTATTCGGACGCCGCGACCGTTTGGGTCAACAGCGGAGCCATCGTCGCGAGGCTGAACTTCGCTCTCGCGCTGGTCTCGAACCGGATTCCGGGCACGGCGAGCGACCTCGGAAGGCTGGTCTCCCCCGCCGAGACGGCCGATCCCGCGCGAGCGGTCGACTCCCTCGCACGGAATCTGATCGGCGGCGATCTCTCCGAGGAGACGCGGGGGACGATCGCCCGGCGGCTCGAGGAAAAGAAGGAGACGGTGGACGACGCTTCGAATGGCCCGCTGCCGCTCATCGCCGGCCTGATCCTCGGAAGCCCCGAGTTCCAGCGGCAATGAGCGGCGCGAACGCTCCCCGTCGCGGATCGCCCCTCGCAGGCCCCCGGAAGGAGAGCTCCGATGTTTGATCGAAGGATGGTTCTGAAATCGGGCGGGCTGGCCCTCGTCGCGGGTGGTTTCCTTCCCCACGTGTTCGTGCGGATGGCCGGCGCCGCGACGCCCGCGAGCCGGAGAGTCCTGGTCGCCGTTTTCCAGCGCGGAGCCGTCGACGGATTGAACGTGGTCGTCCCGCACGGGGAGAAGATCTATTACGACGCTCGGCCTTCGATCGCGGTGCCGCGGCCCGGCGCCGGCGACGGCGCCGCGCTCGACCTCGACGGTTTCTTCGGGCTTCACCCGTCCCTGGCGCCGGTCCTCCCCTACTTTCGCGACGGCTCGGCCGCATTCGTCCATGCCGCGGGCAGCCCGGACGCGACCCGGTCGCACTTCGACGCGCAGGACTTCATGGAATCCGGGACGCCGGGAGTGAAGTCGACGGCCGACGGCTTCCTCGCTCGGGCGGTCACGTCGCGCAAGGGTCAAAAGGCGTCTCCGCTGCGGGCCGTCGCGATCGCGCCCGCGCTTCCCCGCATCCTCGCGGGCTCTGCCGGGGCGATCTCGATGTCCAGCGTCGGCGCGTTCGGCATCCGCGCCGGAGCGGCGAGCGGGCAGGCCTTCGCGTCGTTCGAATCGATGTACGGAGACGCCGTGGCGGGGACCCTCGCGGGGACGGCCCGGGAGTCGTTCGAGGCCGTGAGGATCCTCCAGTCCGCCGCCCCCTCGAAGCGCGCCGCCGAGAACGGAGCCGAGTACCCGAAGAGCCCGTTCGGCGCTTCGCTCCAGCAGATCGCGCAGCTCATCAAATCCGACGTCGGACTGGAGGTGGCCTTCACTGACGTCGGCGGCTGGGACACGCACGCTGGTGAGGGCGGCGCGCAGGGCCAGCTCGGAAATCGTCTGCGGGCCTACGGGCACGCGATCGCCGCGTTCGTTCGGGACCTCGGCTCCCGCATGGCCGACGTCACGCTCGTCACGATGTCTGAGTTCGGGCGCACCGTGCGCGAAAACGGCAACCGCGGGACGGACCACGGCCACGCGAACGTGATGTTGCTCCTGGGCGGCGGCGTGAAAGGCGGCAAGGTCTACGGGAAGTGGCCCGGCCTCGACGCGTCACACCTCTACGAAAACCGGGACCTCGCCGTCACGACGGACTTCCGCGACGTCTTCGCGGAGGTCTTGGCAAGGCGGCTCTCAGTCGGTAATCTGAAATCAGTTTTTCCAGGCTACGACTGCGCCGAAGGAAGGCGCCTCGGCATCATCGCTTGAGCCTTGCCGCTCGCACGGATCGGAACCTGGGAAACCACGGGAATCCGTGGGAACGACGCAGGAAGTGGCTCAGAACGAGATCCGCACCGCGGAACGGAAGTAGCGCGGATCCGAGCGGCCGGTGATCGACCCATAGCGCGCGTTGTTCTGCTCCTGGTTCGGATCGAAGATCGTCGCAGGAAAGCCTTTCGGCGGGTTGCTCGACCAGACGTCGTCGCGAGAAATGGCGATCTGATTGTTGAAGACGTTGAAGAGGTAGGCCTGGAGCCTCACGGTCACGGGGCCGATGGCGATCGGATAGGAGAGGGTCAGGCTTGCGTCCCACAGCATCGGCAGGCGCCCCTCCGAGCCACGGGGAACGAGGAACACCATCGAGCCGTAGGTCGAGTTGAAGAACCCCAGCTTGTTGAGCGGCGCTCCCGACTCGGCAAACGCCTGAAGACCCACGGCGAGGCGCCAGGGAGTGACCCAGTAGCCGTCCAATCGAAAACGATGCGGCCGGTCCAGGGCGAGGGTCCCGTAGCCGGCGTGCCAAAGCGCGGGATAGTCGAAGTCCTCATTCCGGCCTGGAATCGACCTGCCGTAGAGGCCTTCGTTGACCCCGCCGTCGTAGTTGCCGCGAAGCGAGGAATACACGTAGCTCGCCTGGAGCCAGAGGCGGTCGCCGACCGACTGGCGCGCGAGGAGCTCGATGCCTCGGTAGACCCGTTTCGCCGGCGGCGAGGCGGGGCCTGCCGGCTCGCACTCGCGGTCGAAGCCGTTGCAGGTCGGGACCTCTCCGCTCGCGAACCTCCCGCTCGAGCCCGGGGTGATGATCGCGCACCGGCTGAAGTCGGTCTCCGGGCTCGTGCGGTCGAAATCGCAGCGGTTCTCTATCGCGCTGCCGAGGCGCCTGTAGGTGCCCTTCAGTCCGACCGTCAGGCTCGAGGCGAGCAACCTCTCGACTCCCACCGTCAGCTCGTCCTGGTATGGCGCAACGATGCCGGAATCGACCGGGCTTCCGAAGGGTCCGCCTCCCGCCACGATCTGCTGCCTCCCGTGGCCGATGACGTTCGGATCCTGGACGAAACTGGCCGGATCGAAGTTGTAGGTTTTGAGACCCGTGAAGTCCCCGAAGATGGCCACCGCCTGCCCCGTTGGCATGGCATAGGAGAAGCGTCCCGCAAACGCAAACACCTTGGTCGCGCCGTCCCTCCAGGGATCCCAGGCCACGCCGATTCGGGGCTGCCAGGCCGTCCGCAGTCGAAGGACCGTCTCGCCCGCGTAGTTCATGGCGTTCTCGCCGTCCCACCTCAGGCCGGCGTTGATCGTGAGGCCGGGCGCGGCCTTCCACGAGTCCTGCAGGTACGCGCCGAAGTCCTCCGCCGAGCCTCGCCGAGAGATCAAGAGTATTGGAGTGGGGTCATCCGGGCTGACCGCATTGAACGTGTGAACGTAGTAGTGCTGCCCGTACTCGTTGCGGATCTCGACGAGCTGCCCACCGGTGAAGGCCCCTATCCCTTCGGTCCGTCCTTCGGTGTAGTCCCCTCCCGCTTTGATCTCGTGATTCCCTTCGAAAAGAGTCACAGCTCCCTGGTACCACCGACGGCGGGACTCGCTGTTGTTGGAAAGAGCGTTGATCCGACCGTAACCTCCTGTGACGTTGTTGGGCTCTGGCGGAGATCCGCAAGGGGACTTCGGCGTTCCTCGGCCGCACGTCCAGTCCTCGTATCGGACGCCGCCCGGGGCCGTGAGAGTGCTTTTGTCCTGGTGGTACGAGCCCTGAAGCGTCGCGATCGCCTTCGATGCGAAAAGCTTTGATAAGCGGACGCCGAAATCGGTGCCCCCCTGGTCCCGGGCGGAGAACCACGTCGACCGCTCCGGGCTGACGACGGGCGTGACGAAGACGGCGCCCAGTCCCTGTCGTGGATCGGCTCCGGCGGCGCCCGAGGTCGTGGACGGGTCGGCGAAGATGGTGCCGACGACGGTCGTCGAAGACCCGGCGTTCCAGGTCAGCTTTCCCGAGTAGAGATTCTCCGTCGTATCGAGCTGAAAACGATCCTCGCTCGAAACGTGCGCAGAGGATTCCACCCGCGACAGGTCTCCGCGGAATTCGACGCGATTGAACGCTCCGAAGATCCAGAGCCGGTCCTTGAAGATGAAGCCCCCGAGGTCCGCGCCGTAGTCGAGCCGCCGGCCGTCGGCGATTCGCATTTGGGAGATGCCCGAGTCGCCCGGCTTGAATTGCCTCTGGGCCGCCGTGCCCGTCGAGTCGTCGTAGACGAAGGCGCCGCCGTGAAACTCATTGCCTCCCGATTTCGTGATGACGTTGACAACACCCCCGAGCGCACGGCCGTATTCGGCCTGATATCCGCCGGTCTTGACCTCGATCTCCTGGATGAACTCGACGTTGATGGCCTTGCCCTGAACTCCCTTGAAGACGTTGGTCGTGTTGACGCCATCGATGATCCACTGGTTCTCAGCCGAGGTCGCGCCGTAGATCGTGAGAGCGAGAGAGCGGCCCTGCGTGTCTCCGCGGTCGGTCGAGACGCCGGGGTTCGAGCGTACGATGTCGGCGTAGTTGCGCGACACGGGCAGACGGGTGATCACCTCGCTCGTGTAGTTCGTTCCGGTCGTGGTCGAAGTCGGGTCGATGGCCGGCGCCTCGCCCGAAACGAGGATTTCCTCCGCGCGCAGCGGCTCGAGCAGGAGATCGACGCGGGCAGTGCCATCGAGCCGGACCGACGCCGTCTTCTCCGCCGTGCGAAATCCCGTCAGGGCCGCTCGGACCGTGTATTCGCCCGGAGGCAGGCCGGGAAGCCGGAACAGACCGGTGCGATCCGCGACCGCCGTCCGGGTTCCCTGAAGATTCGGGCTTGTTGCCGAGACGGAGGCACCGGGAACAGCTCCGCCGTCTGAGTCGCTCGCGCGGCCCTCGATGCCGCCCGTCGTCTGGCCGCTCGCCCGGGCGGCCAGAAGCAGCCCCGTGACGACGATTGCCAAACGGGAGGCGCCGCGGGAGCTCACTTCATTTCCACCAGTTCGGGCCCACTTCACCGAGGACGAGCCTGCTCGAGTCGGTGAGGTACGTATAGGCATAGAACCGCCCGTCGGGAGTGACGCAGACCGCCCCCGCGCCGGGCGCGTACCCGCGGAAACCCGTGAGGTCCGGAGGAACGAGCTCCTTCCAGCGCTCGCGGCGTCCCGTCGCGAGATCGAGACGGTAGAGGGTCAGCGGCTGATTCCCGCCTCGCTGATCCTCGCCTCCCCGAAGGTAGATCGTCTTGCCGTCGGCGCTCCACTGAAGGAGTGTGTCATCCGGGAGGGCGCCCTCGATCGGCCGGGGCCGTCCCTCTCCGTCGGCAGGATAGATCAGGTGAAGGCCCTCGACTTTCGCACCCGGCGCGAACCCTTCCTGCGGCCTCCGAGGCCGAGTGCCCGCGACCCAGCGGCCGTCGGGCGAGACGAGGGCGGCCCGAAAGCCTTCGTCGCCGAAGGGCTTCGGAGGGCCTCCCTCGAGGTCCTGGATGAAGGAACGCGGGGACTTTCCCTTTTCGACGGCGTGGGACAGGATTCGCCGCCCGTCGGGGAAGAAAGTCGCCCAGCGATACAGGAGATCGGCGCCCGGGAGAGGCCGCGGCTCGCCGGCGCCGGTCGGGATTAGAACCAGCCGTTGTTCGGGAGAATGGCTCCTCACGAGCGCCCACTTCTCGTCGGGCGACAGCGCCATTGCCCTGCCTTCTCCCAACCTCTTCGCGTCCGAGCCGTCCGTCTTGCGCAGGAAGGTCGTCATGACCTCCACGTCCGGCCGGTCGGGATCGACGCGGCTCTCGAAGAGGAGAAGCTGCCGCCCGTCGCGGGACAGGTCCGCCGCCGTGGAGCCCACCAGCCAGGAGAGGTTTCTCTCCTCGAGCTCGCCCGGAACGCGGGCGCGGATGACCCTTCGGGAGCTGTCGAGCGACATGCCGGAGTCGAGAAAAAGACCTTCGCGCGAGACGTCGTCGAGTCCGGGTATCCAGGACGCGCTGCGCGTACGCCCGGAAAGTCGGGCTCCCCGGGTCTCGCGTCCTCCCCAGCGGGAGAAGAAAACCTCTTCTCCCGTCGGGCTCCAGAGGACCGGCCGTTCCGTCGCCCACTCGTTGGTCAAGACCTTCTTCTTGCCGGCCCGATCGACTACGGAAAGGATTCCTCGGCTGACCCGCTGAGGATGGTCGAGGAACGCGACGAGATCGCCCCTGGGCGACACCCGCAGGGAGCTCAGGAACCCCCCCGCCTCAGTCGTGTAGAGAACCTTTCCGATCGGATACTCGAGACGGTGGCGGCCGCCCACGAGGTGGACCACGGCGAGGTCCTTTCCGTCCGGCGACCAGTCGGCCGAGAAGACGTCTTCCAGGATCTCGCGCGGAGGGCCGCCCGCGAGCGGCGCCCGGGCGAGCGTTCCAAAGCAAGGATGCCCCCCGCCCCCGCGGTTCTCGCAGCCCAGAGAGAGGGCCATCTCGCCCGCCGAGGAGACGGCCAGGATTCCCGCGGGAGAGATCCCCAGCGGCCGCGACTCGGTGGAGCCCACGCGGGTCGTGAAGATCTCGCTCGGCTTCCCATCCCAGCGGGCCGAGTACACGATGGTCTGCCCGTCGGGAGCGAAGCGCGCGCCGGTCAGGAATCCTTGCCGGAACGTCAGCGTCGTGCGCTTCGGCGGGGGCGCCTCGCGGTCGCGCCTGGCCTGCAGCCTCTGGCCCGCAAAGAACGAGAGAGCCGCCGCGGCAACGGCCGCCGACGCAGCGACGACCCACGCCGTGCGCGACACGCGAAACCGGCGCCGGACAGGCGGCTCGACGCCGGAAAGGGAGATCCCCGAGGCGTGATCGCGCATCGTGGCCAGATCTCGCGCCAGGTCCTTGGTCGAGTGGTACCGGTCCTCCGGGTCCTTGGCGAGACACCGCTCCGCGATCCAGACCAGGTTGTTTGGAAGCTTCGGAGCGATTCGCGCGATCGGCTGGGGCTCGTCCTCGATGATCGCCGACAGTGTCTGCGCCGCGGTCGGCCCGTCGAAGGCGCGATTTCCCGTGGCCATCTCGTAGAGGATCGAGCCGAACGAGAACTGATCGGATCGGAAGTCCGCCGGTACGCCGCTCGCCTGTTCGGGAGACATGTAACCGACGGTTCCGAGAACCGCACCGGGCTCGGTCCCCCGGGTCACGGTCGCATGTCCCGCGCCCCGAGAACTCACGAAACCGACCGGCAACAGCTTCGCCAGGCCGAAGTCGAGGATCTTGACGTACCCGTCCCTCGTGACCATCAGGTTCTCGGGCTTCAGGTCGCGATGCACGATCCCGGCGGCATGGGCGCTCGCCAGTCCGTCCGACGCCTGCGCGGCCACGGTCAAAAGCTTCTTGAGCAGAAGTGGTCCCGCGGTCAGCAGCTCCCGCAGTGTCCTTCCTTCGACGAGCTCCATGGCGATGAACGAAGTTCCGTCCGCGTCTCCGATCTCGTAGATCGTGACGATGTTGGGGTGGTTGAGCGCCGAGGCGGTCCGCGCCTCCTTCTCGAAACGGGCCAGACGCTCGGCGTTGCCGGCGAGCGCCCGCGGAAGCAGCTTCATCGCCACATCCCTCGAGAGCTTCGTGTCTCGCGCCTTGTAAACCTCGCCCATGCCGCCTGTGCCGATCAGCCCGAGAATCTGGTACGGCCCCAGGCGGGTTCCGGCGGAAAGGGTCACGGAGAGCCCTTCTTCATGGAGGAACGCGTCGAGCCCGTCTGCTTCATGACCCGCAGGGTCAGCGTAGCGGGACCGACCTTGATGACGTCGCGATCCGCCAGTGGTACCGGCCCGCGCAGCTTTCTACCGCCAACGAAAGTCCCGTTCTTGCTGTCGAGATCCTCGATCGTCGCGCCACCTTCCGCGATCGACACTCGCGCGTGGCGGCGCGACACCGATTCGTCGTCGATCCACACCACGGCGTCGCGATCCCTCCCGATGAGGTTGTCTCCGGCATCGAGCGCGATCTCGCGCCGCCCCCAGAGCAGGCGGTAGACACGATCGCCGGCCGCGAGCTCGCGCGCTTCTCGTGTGCGTTCGGGCAGCGCCTGGGCACCGAAGGCGTAGCCGAATCGCGGCACGGTGCGGAGGATGCGCGGCTTCCGCGCACTGTCGCCGAGCGCCACGCGCAGCTCGCCGACGAGATTCGGGATATTCGCGTCGGACACGAAAGTACCCGGCCAGAGGAGCTGGTACAGCTCTTCCTTCGGAACGGCGTTTGGACGCCTCTCGACGAGGACCTCCAGGAGCCGGAAGGCCTTGGGTGACACGGGCGCGAGCCTGCCGCCCCGAAAAACCTCCCGGGTGCCCGAATCGAAGACGCAATCTCCGAAGGTGAGCCTCATCCCCATCCCTTAGGGAAAAGCGAGCGAAACCTTAGCGTCGTCCTGAGACTTTCCCTGCGCGCGAGCTCAATCCTAGCAAGCGACCCGGATGGAGGTCTCATGCACGGTCTCGCTCGGAGGGCCCCGCCGAAAACGGCCGAACACCGGCGCGCCGGCCGGCTTCTGCCTCTCGTCCTCCTGGGCTCCGCTCTCGCCGCTTCGACCTTATCGGCGGGCGTCAACGTCTGGACGACCAACGGACCGGAAGGCGGACGGATCCAGGCGCTGGCTATTGATCCTTCGGCGCCGGCCACGCTCTACGCCGGCACGTCGCGCGGCGTCTTCAAGAGCACCAACGGCGGTGCAAGCTGGACCCCTACGAACACCGGTTTGACCAACACCGACATCCACGCCCTGGTCATTGATCCGTCGGCCCCAGGCACCCTCTACGCCGGTGCGATCTACGCCGGTGCGATCTGGGGCAGGGGCACCGGTACGTCGGGCGGCGTCTTCAAGAGCACGAACGGCGGAGAGAGCTGGACGGCGGTCAACACCGGTCTGACCAGCACCTCTATCTCTGCCCTGGCCATCGATCCTTTGACCCCGGACACGCTCTACGCCGGCACGTTCGGGAGCGTCACCCTCTTCAAGAGCACCAACGCCGGGGAGAGCTGGATAGCGATCAACGCCGGCCTTCCTCGCAATGGAGTCCTTGCCCTGGCAATTGATCCTTCGGCGCCGGCCACGCTCTACGCCGGCACTGAGGGCGGCAAGGTCTTCAAGAGCACGAACGGCGGAGGGAGTTGGACGGCCAGCAACGCCGGTCTGACCGGTCCCTATGTCTTTGCCCTGGCCATCGATCCCTCGGCGCCAGCCACGCTCTACGCCGGTACGTCGGGCGGCGTCTTCAAGAGCACGAACGGCGGAGAGAGCTGGACGGCCGTCAACACCGGTCTGACCAGCACCTCTATCCCTGCCCTGGCCATCGATCCTTCGGCGCCGGCCACGCTTTACGCCGGGACGCAGGGCGGCAAGGTCTTCAAGAGCACTAACGGCGGAGGGAGCTGGACAGCTATCAACACCGGCCTGACCGGCACCTATGTCTTTGCCCTGGCCATCGATCCTTCGGCGCCGGCCACGCTCTACGCCGGCACGGCACTCGGGGGCGTCTACAAGAGCACCAAAGCCGGGGGGAGCTGGACAGCCATCAACACCGGCCTGACAGGCAGCAATGTCCTCGCCCTGGCCATTGATCCTTTGACGCCGGGAACGCTCTACGCCGGCACGTTCCTGGAGGACGGCCTCTTCAAGAGCACCAATGGCGGGGGGAGCTGGACGGCCATCAACGCCGGCCTGACCGGCACCTATGTCTTTGCCCTGGCCATTGATCCTTCTACACCGGCCACCCTTTA
>JBBQNC010000049.1:0-15319 GCA_038329555.1 Thermoanaerobaculia bacterium | reverse complement strand
TGCTGACACCCGCCACCCGCCACCCGTCACCGGACCTCGGCCTATAATCCCCGGCCCTGATGAAGGTCCACGAATACCAGGCCAAGTCGATCCTCGCCCGCTGCGGAGTGGCCGTGCCTCGCGGCGAGGTCACCGACAATCCCGAGGAGGCGCGAGCGATCGCCAAGCGCCTCGGCGGACGGGCGGTCGTCAAGGCCCAGATCCACGCCGGAGGCCGGGGCAAGGGGGGAGGGGTCAAGCTCGCGAAAGACCCCGACGAAGCCTACGAGCTCGCGAAGAAGATCCTCGGGATGACGCTCGTGACCGCGCAGACAGGCCCCGAGGGCCGCGTCGTCCAGAGGGTTCTGATCGAGGAAGCGCTCGAGATCGATCGCGAGCTCTATCTCTCGGTGACGCTGGACCGGGCCGAAGGCCTTCCCTCGATGATGGCTTCCAGGTCCGGAGGCATGGACATCGAGGAGGTCGCGGCGAAGGACCCGAAGGCGATCGTGCGCGAGCCGCTCGACCCGTCGCTCGGCATGTTCCCGTTTCAGGCGCGCAAGATCGCGTTCTCGCTCCGCCTCTCCGGCGCGGCCTTTCAGAGCGCCATCAAGTTCCTGCCCGCCCTCTTCCGCGCGTACGTCGACACGGACGCGTCCCTGGCCGAGATCAACCCTCTGCTCGTCACGAAGTCCGGCGACGTGCTCGCGCTCGATGCCAAGATGACGTTCGACGACAACGCGTTGTATCGCCATCCCGACATCAAGGCGATGCGCGACCTCTCGGAGGAGGATCCCCTGGAGGTCGAGGCGTCGAAGTTCGGCTTGAACTACATCAAGCTCGACGGCACCGTCGGCTGCATGGTCAACGGCGCGGGGCTCGCTATGGCGACGATGGACCTCGTGAAGCTCGCCGGGGGATCTCCGGCTAACTTCCTCGACGTCGGCGGTGGAGCCAACGAGGAGCAGGTCAAGAACGCGTTTCGAATCATTCTCTCGGACAAGAACGTCCAGGCGATCCTGATCAACATCTTCGGCGGAATCATGCGCTGCGACATCATCGCGAACGGCGTCGTCGCCGCCGTCAGAGAGATGGGTCTTTCGCTTCCCGTCGTCGTGCGCCTCGAGGGCACGAACGTGGACCTCGGAAAGCAGATCCTTCGCGACTCGGGCCTGAAGATCACGCCGGCCGACGGCCTGGCCGACGCGGCGCGCAAGGTCGTGGAGGCCACCCGATGATCTGGGTCGGAAGGGCGACGCGGCTCCTGGTCCAGGGTCTGACGGGCCGCGAGGGGAGCTTCCACGCCCTCGCCTCCCGCGACTACGGAACCCAGGTCGTGGCGGGCGTCACTCCCGGCAAGGGCGGCACGGTGCACGAGGGCATCCCCGTCTTCGACACGGTTGCCGAGGCCGTCGAGAAAACGGGCGCCAACGCCTCGATGATCTTCGTGCCGCCGCCCTTCGCGGCCGACGCCGTCGTCGAAGCGGCCGAGGCGGGAGTCGGAGTCGTCGTGTGCATCACCGAGGGGATTCCCACCACCGACATGATCCGGGCGAAGGCGGCGCTCGCCCGCGCCCGGTCGGTGCGGCTCATCGGTCCCAACTGCCCTGGCATCATCACGCCCGGAGAGTGCAAGATCGGCATCATGCCCGGCAGGATCCACAAGCCGGGGACGATCGGCGTCGTCTCGCGCTCCGGAACGCTGACGTACGAGGCCGTCGACCAGCTGACGCACCTGGGACTCGGCCAGTCGACGGTCATCGGCATCGGCGGCGACCCCGTGAACGGAACGAACTTCGTCGATTGCCTCGAAGCCTTCCGGGACGACGGGGGGACCGAGGCGGTGATCCTGATCGGCGAGATCGGCGGCTCCGCGGAGGAGGAGGCGGCCTGCTGGATCGCGGGCAACTTCCGCAAGCCGGTCGTGGCGTTCATCGCCGGCCAGACCGCGCCTCCTGGCCGCCGGATGGGTCACGCGGGCGCCATCATCGCCGGGGGTCGCGGCACCGCCGCCGACAAGATGAAGGCCCTGGAGGCGGCGGGCGTCGCGGTCGTGCGCTCTCCGGCGGACATGGGCAGCCGCATGAAGGAAGTGCTCGGCCGATGAACGGGACGGCTCTCTACGAGGAGACCCAGGGGTTCGGACCGTGGATGTTCGCGGTGATCGGGCTCGTGCTGCTGCTGGTCCTCGCGCTCGGGACGCTCCGCATGAGGACCACGGTCACCGCAGAGGGCGTCACGATTCGATACGGGATCCTGAACACGACGCGGGTGCCGATCCGCGACATCGCCCGCGCCGAGTCGGTCGTCTACCGCCCGGTGCGCGACTACGGCGGCTGGGGAATTCGAGGCTTCGGACGGCGCCGGGCGTTGAACGCGCGGGGCGACCGCGGCGTCCTGCTCGTTCGAACCGACGGGGCGACGCTCCTGGTCGGCTCGCAGCGTCCGCGCGAGTTCCTCGCCGCGCTGGCGCGGGCCGGCGTTCCGGCGGAGGACAAGCTGCCTCCCGACATCCGCGAGTTCTGAAAATCCATGACAGGGAAGAACCCATCTTGAGCGAACGAACTCTGACGATCCTGAAGCCCGATTCCGTCGCCGCGGGCAAGGCCGGCGCGATCCTGGCGCAGCTCGAGGGCGCGGGCTTCCGCATCCTGGGCCTGAAGAAGACCCGCCTGGCGCCGGAGCAGGCGCGCGCCTTCTATGCCGTGCACCGGGAGCGTCCCTTCTTCGAGGGCCTCGTGCGATTCATGACCGAAGGCCCGGTCGTCGTGGCGGCGCTGGAGCGGTCCGACGCCGTTCCGCAACTCCGGCAGACCATGGGGGCCACCGACTCGAAGAAGGCGGAGGCCGGCACCGTGCGCAACCTGTTCGGAACCGACATCGAGCGCAACGCGATCCACGGGAGCGACTCGCCGGAGAACGCCGCCGTCGAGATCGCGTTCTTCTTCGCGGAGTCCGAGCTGCTCTGACCCCGGAGCCTGGGAGACGGACGGCGGCGTGCGTCGGTCGTCCGCTCTCCGCTGTTAATCCCGCGAGCGGCGCAGACTGACCATCACGCGATTCGCGACGCCTCTCAGGATCGCGGCTTCTCGCACCGTGAGCGGCCGGCCCGCGACGATCCGTCTCCAGGCGCGCAGCGAGCGCTCCCGATGCCCCGTGTCGTAGAAGCCGATGACCTCCAACGCGCGATCCCAGTGCTCGACGGCGCCGTCGACCTCTCGCGCGCTCGCCCACTCGCGCGGCCCGGCCACGGCGGGCGGCGTCTCGGACGCCTCCGACATGCGTGCGACGGCCAGCACGGCGGCGAGAGCGTGGGAGACGTTCAGGGTCGGGAACTCCGAGCGGGACGGAAGGCGCAGGCTCGCGGACGCGCGCGACCGCTCCTCCTCGGTCAAGCCGCTCCGTTCCGGCCCGAAGACGAACGCCGTCCTCGCTCCCGGACCGAGCTCGGCGAGAAAGGCCGGCAACTCTGCGAGGGTCAGCGACCGCTGCTCCTCTCGTCCGCGCAGCGACGACGTCGCGACGACCGAGTCGAAGTCGGCGACCGCGGAGGGGAGGTCGGGGAACCGGCGGATCGCACCGAGAAGGTCGTCGGCTCCCGACGCGAGGCGCAACGCCTCCTCGTCAGGAAGGGCCGCAGGCTCGACGAGACGGAGATCCGAGACGCGGAAGTTCTTGGATACCCGCGCCGCGGAGCCCAGGTTGCCCGGCGTGTGGGTCCGGACCAGCACGGCGGCGATCTCGCGGAGGGGCACGGGCGGAATTATCCGGCAGGAAAGTTGCTTTTTATCTTGAAGATGCGGCTCGGACGCGGATGTCTCCTGCTCGCGACGCTCGCGACACTCCCCATCGCGGGAGCGCGGGTGGCCGTTGCGCAGACGCCCCCGACCGGGTTACCCGCGACGCCTCCGCCATCTGCGCCCATCCCCGCAACCGTGTCGCCGCGCACCCCGTCCGAGCCCGCGCCGTTGGCGCCGGGCTCTGCGTCTACGCCCGCCCCGAAGGAAACCCCGCTTCCGACGTACTCCGAGTCCGCCGGGAGCGAGTACGTGATGGTTCCCGTGATCGTCCTCGATCGGAAGGGACGGTTCGTGGACGGGCTCGAGAAGACGGATTTCCGAGTCAACGCGGGGGGCATCGACGTCGACGTGGACACGTTCGAGCGCGACGACAACGCTCCCGCGTCGCTGGCATTCCTGGTCGACACCTCCGGGAGCATGAAGCTCGCCGACAAACTGCAGAACGCGAAGCGCGCCATCCGTCGCATCGTGCAGCAGCGCCGTTCCGGCGACGACTTCGCGCTCTTCGAGTTCGCCGAAGAGGAAGTGTCGCTCCTGTCGGACTTCTCGCCGGATCCCGCGCGACTTTTCCACGCCCTCGACCGCCTCGAGGCGGGGGGACGCACGGCGCTGTTCGACGCGGTGGCGGCGACCCCGTCGCGCCTCATGCTGGGGAAGAACGGGAAGCGCGCGATTCTCCTTTTCACGGATGGCGTCGACAACGCGAGCCGGCTCTCGGCCCTGGAGATGGCAGAGATCCTGCAGCAGGTCTCCGTGCCGGTCTACGCCGTGGGCATGAAGAACGCGGCGTTTGACCGGTTGTCCGACGAGGAGCGCAAGGATCTTGCGCTCGACAACTTGAAATTGCTGTCCTACACGAGCGGGGGGCAGCTCTTCCTCGCCGGCGGAGAGGAGGACCTGGGGCCGATCGCGGCGAAGATCGACTCGGAAATCCGCAAACAGTACCTGTTGGGATTCGCGCCTTCGGGCCGGGGAGAGTTAAAATACCGAGTCGTGGTCGTGTCGATTGCGAAGCCCGGAAAGTGGACTGTTCGGGCACGTCGAGGGTACCGGGGAACGGCTCCCGCGGCGACACGTTAACCCTTTTGGCGAAGGAGGTTTTCATGATGGGGAAAAGACGAGGAATCCTGGTGGTCGGCGGGGCGCTGCTTCTAGGCACCTTCGGGTTGACCGGCTGCGCCTCCAAGCGCTACGTCGGTGAAGAGGTCTCCAAAAGCAGCGCCGCGTCGGAGAAGCGGATCAACGAGGTCGAGTCCCAGGTCGAAACGGCTCAGAGCAAGATCCGGGATCACGTCTCGCGCATTTCCGAGCTGGACAAGTCGACGCGCGATGCGCTCGAGCGGGCCCAGGCCGCCGGCAAGCTGGCGGAAGGAAAGTTCGTCTACTCGCTGGTTCTCTCCGACGACGCGGTGAAGTTTCCCTCGAGCCGGTTCGCGCTCTCCAAGGAAGCGGAGGCAAAGCTCGCTGAGTTCGCCGAGAAGCTGAAGGCCGAGAACAAGAACGTGTACCTCGAGATCCAGGGCCACACGGACTCGAAGGGGACGCCGCAGTTGAACTACAACCTGGGAGAGGCGCGCGCGGAAGCGGTGCGGCGCTACCTCAACAAGCAGGGCATCGCGTTGAACCGCATGTCGACCATCTCCTACGGCGAGGACGAGCCGGTCGCTCCGAACAAGTCGAAGACCGGCCGCTCGAAGAACCGCCGCGTCGTTGTCATCGTTCTCGCGTAGCTTCCGCCTCGCTGCCCCGAAGGCTTCAAGAGCCCCGCTTCGGCGGGGCTCTTTTTTTGGCGGACCGGCGGAGCCCCTCGCGTGGAACCTCCCGAGTTCCTGGGCTTCCGGGCGTTCGCGGCCCTCCGGCGGCGGCTTCGGCGGTCCGGACGGGACCTCGTTTTCCGCCGCCCAACTCCCGCAGGACCTTCGCGAAATCGTCCGGCAGGGGCGCCTCGGCCCGCACGAGGGCGCCGGTCGAGGGATGGCGGAAACCGAGCCGCCGCGCGTGGAGCATCTGCCGGGGCGCCTCGATCGGCCCCGCCTGCCCCGGCCGCCGGCGGTACACGCGATCTCCGACGACGGGGTGGCCTTCCGCGGAGAAGTGCACGCGGATCTGATGGGTTCGCCCCGTTTCGAGCGTCACGGCGACGAGCGACGCTCCCGAGAGCCGGTCGACGGCCCGGTATCTCGTCACGGCGCGGCGGCCCGCCTCCCCTCGCCGGGCGACTCCCCGCTTCCCGAGGCCGGCGTCGCGGACGAGGTCGGCGTCGAGGGTTCCGACGTCGGCCGGATTCCCCTCCACGATCGCCAGGTACTCGCGCTCGATGTCGTGGACACGGAAGAGGGCCTGCAGCGCATGGAGCGCCTCGCGGTGGCGGGCGAACACGATCGCACCGGACGTGTCCTTGTCCAGCCGGTGGACGACCCCAGCGTAGGGCCGGCGCTTGTAGCGGTGCTGCAGGTAATCGAGCACGCGCGCGAGCAGCGTGTCGCGCTCCTGCTCGGCGGTGGGCACCGAGAGCAGGCCCGCGGGTTTGTCGACGATGATGACGTCTTCGTCTTCGTGGAGGACGTACAGGCGGCTCCGCACGCGATGCTTCGCGGGTCGGGACGGGTTGAACGAGAGCCGGGCGTCCTCTGGGATCTCGGCGCCCGGTTCGTCGGCGGGGACTCCGTCGCGGTCCACGCGCCCGGCCCGCACCGCTTCCCGGGCGGCCCGCCGGGAGAGTCCGAACCTGCGCGCAACCGCGAGGTCGAGCCTCACGGGCGCCCGGGCTCGCGGGCCGGAGGGACCCGCACCTCGACGAAGAAGTCGGGGTCGCCGATGCGTGGCGCCGGGCCCGCGCCCGGGCCGTAGACCGCCACGGGCCGGAAATGCGTGTCGACGTACCGGCCGAGGATCTCGGAGTAGTCCGTTCCGAACGAGCGGGTTCCCTCGCCGACCGCGATGGCGTTGATGACGAGGAGGGCATCGGGAGGCCGCTTCTCGAGCTCGGCGATCGTCCGCCGCTCGTCCTCCGCGTCGAGGTGTCCCGGCCAGAACTGCTCGAGCGGGAGCGGGTTGCGCGCTCCGAGCGTGTACTCGAAGAATCCGGCCTCCGGAAAACCGGTAAGTGTCCGCGGCCGGGGCAGCCTTCCCTCGAGATCCGCGAGGACGAGCTGTGCCGTCCGCGCCTCGACGGCGGGAAGCACCACCGCGCCGGCGGGCGTCGCAAGCTCCTCCCAGCCCGGCCGGCGATGAATTCGCGCCACCTCGGCGGAGCGGAAGGCGACGAAAACGAGAAGCGCAGACCGGACGAGGCGGGGGAGAGATCGACCAAAAGCCGCGGACCACCGGGCCGCTCCGTGGAAGAGCGCGGCGAGAGTCACCGCGATCGGAAGCGGCAGGAAGAACGCGTTGTAGGGGCCGGAATAGCCCGCCGCGAGCAGAAGCCGGGCTCCGAACAGCACCGCGATCAGGATCGCGCCGTCCGAAACGCCTGGAGCCCAGTCGGCCCCTCCCCGCTTGAAGGCGAGGGCGTGCAGGCGTGCGACGGCGACACCGAGGCAGAGCACGGGGACCGTCCGGACGAGCGGCGGGAAGAGCGAGAGGGGGCCCTGCCAGGAGGAGGTCGGAAAGACGAAGATCGATGCGCAGACCGCGAGCAGGAGAAGGGCGGCGGCCTCGACCGCGGCCGCAGCCCGGGGCGAGGTCCGCCGCGCCCTCTCGGAGGCCGCCGCGGCGATCACCAGCAGGCAGCCCGCGAGCAGAACGAGGATGGCCGACAGGGCGACCTGCGCGCCGCGCAGACCGGGCTGGTCGAGCCCGGCGTACGACCGGTACACGTTGCGGAACGCCTGCGGCGGGCGGACGAGCGCGAGCCATCCGTCCGCGACGAGCTTCTCGAACGGGATGCCGGCGGAGAGCGCGGCGTAGGCGGCGGATGCCGCGAGAAGCGGCGCGGCGGCGAGCGCGGCGAACCGGGCCGGCCGGCTCCGCGCGTCGAGGACGGCCGCCGCGACTCCGGCGATCCCGAGCTCCGGCCGGGAGAGGAGGGCGGCGAGGAGCAGAGCGCCCGCGGCGAGGTCGCGGCGCCGTTTCGGTGGTCCCGCGAGACACGCGAGCGCGCCCGTCACCGACGCGACGGCGATCGCGGTGTCGAAGCTGAAAGGAAACAGCCACCCGCCCGGGCGGAGGAAGAAAGCGACCGCGACCGCGAGGGACGTCGCGACGCTCCCGTTCCATCCGGGCATCCAGCGGGCCGCCAGGCGCCTCAAGGCCTCGAGGCCGGCCAGCGTGATCGCAAAGGCGAGAAACGTCCGCGCGGCGATCGAACGCCCGGCGAGCCGTTCGACAGCGGCGCCCATCCACGGCGCGAGCGGGCCGTGGTGGAAATGCAGGTCGCGATAGAGACGCTCTCCGGCCGCCACCCGCGCCGGGATCATCAGCTCCCGGCCGGAGTCGACGAACGGCTGCATCCAGCGGTTCCAGGAGGCCGCCATAAGGAGGAAGAAGATCGCGTAGGGAAAGAGCGCGGGCGCCGCCCGTCGCACGGTCAGCGGGTCCCCGAGGCCGGCCGGCGGGCGCTCTCGAGGGCGGAACGGCGAGGCGGCATCGCGCCGATGCTAGCAGGGTGGCGGGTCCGGGACGCGCGATGCGTGGGCGTGTCGCGGGCGTCCGCGTCGCCTTCCATGCTCTCGCGGGCCGCCGCCACGCGGACGGCGACGCAGAAGGCAGAAGGCAGCAGGCAGAAGCGATGGGCCGGGGACTTGCATTGCCGGCCGTCGCATGACGCACGTCGAGCGGCTGGAAAGGACGGGGATCCGAAGGCTCGGCGATCCCCGCCGCAAATTTCGTTATGCGCGAGCCGGCGGCGGGCGCGCGTCGGCGGCCGAAGTCGAGCGGATTCTCGCGTTGAAAATCCCACCCGCGTGGAAGAACGTATTCGTGCATGCCTCCCCGAAGGGGCGCGTGCAGGCGATCGGTCAGGACGCCGCGGGACGATGGCAGTACCTCTACCACCCGGCCCACGCCGCGCGGCGCGAGGAGGAGAAGTTTCGCCGGCTCGTCCTCTTCGCCGAGGCCCTTCCCCGGATGCGGCGCGCCGTGACGCGGGACCTCGCCTCGCCCGGGCTGACGCGCGAGAAGGTACTGGCGTGCGTCCTGAGGATCCTCTCGGCGTGCTTCTTGCGGCCGGGCAGCCAGGTCTACGCGGAGGAGAACGGCAGCTACGGGATCGCGACGCTTCGCCAGAAGCACGTGAGCGTGCGCGGCGACCTCGTGCAGTTCGACTTCTCCGGCAAGTCGGGCAAACAGCAGCACCGCGAGGTCCGAGATCGCCGGATCGCCAGGATCGTCCGGGAGCTGGTGCGCGTACGCGGAGAGGTGTTCAAGTATCGCGACGCGGAGGGAAAGTGGGTCGACATCCGCCGCCGCCACATCAACGACTACATCCGGGAGGTGATGGGGGAGGGGTTCTCGGCGAAGGATTTCCGCACCTGGGCCGGAACACTCATCTGCGCCTGCGCCCTCGCCCGGGCTGGCACGGAGGCCGGAGAAACGAAGACCGCGCACAAGCGCAAGGTGGTGTCCGCCATCAAGGAGACGGCAGACAAGCTGGGCAACACGCCCGCCATCTGCCGCTCCTCCTACATCTATCCCGCGGTCCTGTCGAGCTTCGATCGCGGAAACGTGATCGACCGATACTTCGAGAACGTCGAAGAGCTGGTGAAACGGCGGGCACCGGGACTCCACGTCTCGGAAAAGGCGCTCCTGAAGCTCCTGAAGCAGAAGGCGTCCTGAGCAGCCTTGGAACGGGCCTCTCCCTGCGGCCTTCGCCCTCACGCACTCTCACTCGTGCGGCCCCCGTTCTCGCCGCGCCGCATTCCCAGATGACCCGATGGCCCGATCGCCGCCGATGACCCGATTCTCTCGATCCCTCGCAGTCCGACGTTCGATCGAGGTCCGCGCTCCTTCGGCGCCTGGTTCCGAACCTTTACACTCCTCTTCCCATGCAGGAGAAGATGTCGAGCCGGAACCGGCTGGTGCGCGCCGTCGCCTCCGCCACGTCTCATCTCTGGTTCCCGGGCTCCGTCTGGTTTGCGCGGCGGGTTCCGCGATGGATCTCCTATCCGCTCGCTCGCGCGATCGGCGGAGGCTATTTCCGGATGCGGCCGAAATATCTGGCCGCGATTCGCGCGAACCTCGCGATCATCACGGGCGAAGAGGAGTCGTCGGGGCGCGTCCGGAAGGCCGCGGACGAGATGGTGCGGGGGCACGCCTCCGCGTGGCTCGATTTTCTCCACTTCGCGACGCGGCCACCGAGCGAATCGTCACGCCTGGTCGAGAGCGTGGTTGGGTTCGACCGCATCCTCGCGGGACGGGCGGCGGGCAAGGGCGTGCTCCTCATGACCGCTCACCTCGGCAACTGGGAAGTCGGCGGCCTGATGCTCGCGGAGGTCCGTCAGCCCATCCACGTCGTGCTCGTTCCGGATATCTTTCCGGGGGTCGAGCGAGCCCGCCGCCGGCTGCACGAGCGCGCGGGCGTGACCGAGATACCGATCGACAACAGCGCGGGGCCCACGCTCGCCGTCCTCCGCGCCCTGGAGCAGAACGCGATCGTCGCGATGCAGGGGGACCGCGACTTCAACAACACCGGGATCGCCGTCCCCTTCTTCGGGAGAGAGGCGTACTTTCCCCGCGGTCCCTTCCGCGTGGCGATGGCGACAGGCGCCGCCGTCCTGCCGGCGTTCATCCGGCGGGTACCGGACGGGAGATACCGCGCGATCCTCGAGGAGCCGCTCGAGATCGTCCGGGGAGGAGACCGCGACGCGGCACTCCGGACGAACGTCTCCCGCTACGTGGCGATCCTCGAGCGATACGTCCGCGGGAACCCGGAGCAGTGGTACTGCTTCTATCCCTTCTGGGACGACCCGACGCGAAAGCGCGATTCCGCCGCCCGTGCGGAGCCCTGAGGGCGGGGACGGCTCAGAAGGCGGTCACGTCCGCGACGCTCGCCAGATTGCCGCTCGGGTTCGTATAGGTCTTGACCGCGCCGTTCGTCGTGTCGGTCACCGTGATCGTGTATTCGACGTCCGAAAGGGCCCCGTAGAAGACCCAGAACTTGTCGTTGAACGCACGCCCGTCGACCACCTTGATCACGAGCTCGATGTTGTTGGCGGAAAAGAACCAGAATTCCCCGGTCTCGCCCGTCAGTGCGATGCCGTTGCCGACTCCGGAGGTGCCCTGCGACGGGACGCGCCAGGTGACCTGGACGCGAAAACGGCTGGCGTTCAGGCACAGGGTCGTCGCGTTGACAACGCAGGGTCCGGCCTGGGCGGCCGCCGGACGGGCCGGGAGGGCGAGAAACGCCGTCGCCAGGGCGATCGACGCGGCGAGACGGGACATCGTTTTCCGGGGCATGGACCCTCCTATTTACCGGACGCAGTCTGGTGAAAGTAGCAACAAACGGGCCCGCCGCGAAAGTCCCCTCACCGGAGGGGCCTCCTGGCTGACACGGCTGCCACGAAGAACGCGTCGTAGTGGCGGGCCAGATCCTCGACGTCGGGCAGGATCTCGGGCGCCTCGAATCCCGCCGCGCGGAAGGCGTTGCGCCAGTTCTCCGGCGTCAGGAACCCGTGGTTCGGACGGGTGGCCGCGTCCGTAGCGACGCCCGTGAAGTTTTCGAGGAAATTGAACACGAACTCGACGTAGATCGGCTGTCCTTCGCGGGGCCGGACGCACTCGGAGAAGACCGCCGTGCCCCCCGGCTTCAGCGTTTCGCGGATGCGGGACAGCGTCGACGCGAGGTCCTTGGCGATGTGCACGGTGTTGACAGCGTAGACGACGTCCGCGATTCCGGGCGGCACACCCTGTTCCGCGAAGTCCCGGTCCATGTCGAGCCGCAGGAACTCGACCGGGAGGGAGGGGAAGCGGCCGCGGACGTTGCGCTCCGCCCGCCGCAAAAACGTCGGGACCACCTCCGTGAAGATGTACCGCTCGATGCGCGGCAGGGCGGCGTCGTGGGCGAGCCGTTCGGCGACCGCGAGAGCCGCCGACCCCGAACCCCCGCCGATCTCGAACACGGTCGCGGGCCGCGCGGCCGGGAGCGCCCGGACGACCGCCTCGGCGCCGAGTCGGTTGTTGATGGCGTAGAGAAGATTGTCGTTGGAGAAGTAGTCGAACCAGAGCGGAAGCTTCGCGGGGGAGAAGAGGATCTCCTCGCCCGTCTTTTCGCCGCGCAGAAACGCCGGCGCGTGCTCGACCATCGCGCGGACCACCGTGAACGGAGGAATGGAGCGCGGGTCGATCGCGCGGGCGCGCGACTCGGCGCGATCGGGGTCCCCCGCGGGGAGGGGCCGGCGCGCCCGGTACCTCGGAATTCGGTCGTCGCCATCCCGCTCGAGATAGCCTTCCTCGGCGAGCTTCCGCAGAAACCACGCGATCGGGACCTCCGCGCGCGGGGCATACCCCATCCGCGCGACGAGCTCCGGCGACGTCGTTCCCGTCTCCAGGACCGGCGTCATCCCGAGCTCCCCCACGAGGTTCAGGACCATGTCCGTCGTAAAGCGGTCGAACTCCTCGCAACAGAGGATGAACTCCGGCGTGAACAGGGATCGGATCTTGAGATCCGGGATTCGCGCGAGAAGCGTCGGGAGATCTTCGGCGCGGCTCGACATGGCCGCGATTCTAGCCTGCGCGAGTCGTCGCCGGCGTTCGCCGATCGACGGAACCGGTATTCGAAGATCCCGTCGCGCGGTTCCGGCGCTGACAACCGGCGGCGGTCCCGCTAGACTCCTTTCCATCATGCGCAGACTGGCCGCCGGCCTCCTGGGGATATTCCTGTGCGCCGCCGCCTCGGGCGAGAGGCCCGGGCGCATCGTCGTTCTCGGGTTCGACGGAGTGGACGCGGGCGTCGTCGAAGGCATGCTGGCCGCCGGCCGGCTCCCCAACCTCGCGGCGTTGAAGGCCCGCGGCGCATACTCGCCGCTCACCCCGACGATCCCCGCGCAGACCCCCGTCTCGTGGTCGACGTTCTCGACCGGCCTCGATCCGGGCGGGCACGAGATCTTCGACTTCCTGAAGCGCGACCCGGCCAACCGCGTTCCGACGTTTGCCGTCGCCCAGGAGATCTCGGTCCCGTTTCTGTTCGGGAAGTCGAACGCGCTCGTTTTCGGCGGCGGGGTGGCTCTCCTTTTCCTTCTCGCCGGGGCCGTCGTTTTCTACCTCCGCCGGAGCCTTCCGACGCTCCTCGTCGTCGATGTGCTGGCCGTCGCGCTCGGCGCCGGGGTGTTTCTCGCCGTGCGCGCATGGGTGCCCTCCGAGCGGCCCGGTGTCCACAACAACCGGCGCGGGACGACGTTCTGGGCGGAAGCCGGCGCGGGGCCGGCCACGGTGATACGCATGCCCGTCACCTTCCCTCCCGAGCGGCTCTCCGGCGGCCGGCAGCTCGCGGGCCTCGGCGTCCCCGACGTCTCGGGCCGCATCGGCAAGCCGTTCTACTTCACGTCGGATCCCTTCTTCTCTCCTCGAGAGGGCAACGACTTCTCCGTCGAGGTCGTGAAGCTCGAGTCGAACACGGGACGCCAGACGACGAAGGTCTCGGGTCCGCCGGGCAAGCCCTTCGGCCGCGAGGGGTGGATCGAGATCCCGCTGACGCTCACAGTGGCCGGGTCCCGCGACCGCCTCGACATCGACGTCGCGGGTGAGCACGCTTCTCTCAAGCCCGGCGAGTGGAGCGGCTGGGTGTCGATGCCGTTCCGCGTGAACCCTCTCGTCACGGTGCATGGCTACGGGCGCTTCCGGCTGGAGAAGGTCGACCCGGAGATCGCCCTCTACCTCTCGCCCGTTCAGTTCGACCCCGAGCGCCTTCCACCCGGATTCGAGGTCTCCTCGCCGGCGAACTTCGCGCCGCATCTCGTGCGGGACTTCGGCCGGTTCAAGACCATGGGATGGGCGATCGACACCTGGTCCATCCAGTCGGGGACTCTGTCGGAAGAGGCGTTCCTCGAGGACGTGGCGGCAACCGTCGTCCAGGATCGGAAGATGCTCGAGAAGCTGCTCGCCGAAAGCGACCGGCTGCTCGTCCACTACTTCGAGTTCCCGGATCGGGTCGCCCATGTCTTCTGGCGGTTCCGCGACCCCCTGCACCCCGCCTACGACGCCGCGCTCGCGAAGAAGTACGGCGACGCGGTGGAGAAGTCGTACGAGACGGTCGACTCGATCGTCGGAGACGCGGCGAAGGCGCTCGGGCCGTCGGACGTCCTTCTCGTGCTGTCCGACCACGGATTCGCGACGTGGCGCCGTTCCGTCAACTACAACTCGTGGCTGGTCCAGGCCGGCTATCTGGTGCTGACCGGCGGCGCCAGCCGAAAGAGTCTCGAGGCCCTCTTCTCGCGCGGGCAGTTCTGGGAGAACGTCGACTGGACCAAATCACGCGCCTACGCCATGGGTCTCGGCGACGTGTACATCAACCTGAAGGGGCGCGAGGACGGGGGAATCGTCGCGCCGGGCGCGGAGTACGAGTCCCTGCGCTCCGAGCTCGTCTCCCGGCTCACCGCGCTTTCCGACCCCAAGACGGGGGAGCGCGCGGTGTCCCGCGTTTTCCGCCGCGAAGACGTCTATCGCCGTTTCGACCCGCGCGTCATTCCCGATCTTCTCGTCAGCAACACTCGGGGCTATCGCGTGTCGTGGCAGTCGTCGCTCGGCGTCCCGACGGCCGACGTGTTCGAGGACAATCGCGACGTCTGGAGCGGCGACCACTGCTCCGTCGACCCCGACCTCGTACGCGGCATTCTCTTTTCCTCCCGTCGATTCCACAGCGAGCGGGTGCCCGGAATCGCGGACGTCACGGCGTCCATCCGGGCGCTCACCGGGAGCCCGGCCCCTCCCGAGGCCGCGGGACGGTCGCTCTGGTGACGAAGAGCGGGGCGCGCGGCGGCGTCCGCACCCGCGCTGCGGCGGGCCTGCTCCTTGCCCTGTGTCTCGCGGCGCCGGCCTCCGGGGCGCCGGGCTCTCCCCAGAGCGAGCGGGAAGGCGACCTGAACCGGATCCGGGCGCGGATCGCCGCGCTCCGGCAACGTCTCTCGGAGAGCACGAAGAACGTCGCGACGCTTTCCGAAGAGATCCGCCGTCTCGATTGGAAGCTCGAGCTTGCGCAGCAGGAGAGCCGCCTTCTCGCGGCGCGGCGGGAGGAGCTCATGCGGACTCTCGCGGCGACGCGCGCGCAGGGGGAGGACGCCTCCGCCGCGTCCGCCCGTACGTCTAAGGCCCTGGTCTCCCGGGCGCGCGTGCTTCAGCGCTTCGGGCGGTTCGGGTATTTTCGGGTGCTTCTCGAGGCGCGCGACGCGTCCGGGTTCCTCCAGGGGCTGGAGCGTCTGGACGGCCTCGCGCGGCGCGACGGGCGCCTGCTCGCGGCGCATCGCGCGTCGCAGCGGCAGCTCGAGACGGATCTCGCGCGGGAAGAGGCCATCCGAATCGAGCTCGATCAGAACTGGACGAACAGCCGCCGCGAGCTCGTCGCCATGTCCAACCTGAGGAACGCGCGGGAGGCCCTGCTCGCGCGGGAG
>JBBQNC010000048.1:0-15335 GCA_038329555.1 Thermoanaerobaculia bacterium | reverse complement strand
TCGAAGACTTCGCGGCCTTCTCGCGCCGGTCGCTCGCGGGTTTCCGGCATCGGTTCCACTCCGCGGAGGACGCCGGCGCCCTGCTCTACGCGATCGCCCGCGCGCGCCGCGAGGCCGGCTCCGTGCGGGCCTTTTTCGAGCGCGAGGACCGTGAGGGCGACGCCGACGTCGCCGGGCTCCTATCCCGGGCGGTGCGGCGCATCGAGAGGTTCGACTTTCGTCCCGCTCTCGGCCGCCGGACGCTTCCCGCCGGTCACCCCGTGCGCTTCTTCTTCCCCGATCCCCAGGCCGGGTCGGCGTGCAAGCGCTGGAATCTCTATCTCCGGTGGATGGTCCGCAAGGACCTTCTCGACTTCGGCATCTGGACGGGGATCTCCCCCTCTCGGCTCGTCATCCCGACGGACACGCACATCCACCTGGTCGCGCGGCGTCTCGGGCTCACCCGGCGGCGAACGGCCGACTGGCGGACCGCCCGCGAGATCACGGACCGTCTCGCCCGGTTCGATCCCGCCGACCCGGTCCGCTTCGACTATGCGCTCTGCCGGATCGGGATCTTCGGGATCTGCCAGCCGCGCGCCGGCCGTTCGCGGTGCGGCCAATGTGCCGCCCGGGAGGCCTGCGCGACGGGACGGCGGTGGGTCGCGTGAGTCTTCGCACGCGTCCCCTCGTCACGATCGGCTTCGCCGTGCTCCTGGCCGGCGTCGGGGCGGTTTTCGTCCGGTCCCTCGTGCCGCCCGAGTCCCCGTCGGGCAGCCTCGCGTTCCTGTCCGCCGCGAAGTCGCTGCCCGTCTACGACCGCCAGGGTCGCGCCGTCGATCTCGCGAAGGAGAAGGGACACCTGACGATCGTCCACTTCTGGGCCACGTGGTGCCCCCCGTGCGTCGAGGAGATGCCCGCCCTGTCCCGATTCTGGGATCGCTATCGAAACCGCTCGGACATCGCGCTCTACGCCGTCTCGGTCGACAAGGACTGGAAGACGATTGACGACTTCGCGGCAAAGAACCCGATGTCGATTCCCGTCTACCGCGACCCGAACCTCGCAACCGCTCAGCGCTTCGGAACCTCTCAGTACCCGGAGACCTACATCGTCAACGCGAGCGGCCGCGTGCTGTACCGGGTCCAGGGCGGGATCGAGTGGAACGATCCCGAGATTCAGAAGCGGATCGACCAGCTGCTCGCGGGAACCTGACCGGGCCGGTCCCGCTGTGTCGGCGGCCAGCTCGCGATAGCGAAACGGCGTGATCCCGAGCAGCCGGACGGATGCGCGCCGCATCACGTCGACGCCGCTGAATCCGGCGTCTACGTGTCGGAGGGTCCGGACCGATTCGCGGCGCCATCCGAAAGCGGCGCCGCGGGTCCCGATCCCTCGACGCGCCGCTCTCCCGTCTTCCGGGCCGCCGGCTCCCGCAGGAGCCACAGAAAGACGAACACCGCCGCCGCGGACAGCCCCAGGCTCGTCCAGTAGTAGGCGATGCTCTCGTCGAGCGGCACGGCCGACGGCTAGGGCCGGTCGGCCGTTTTCGCGGCCGGCGGTCGATCGGCCGTCCTGGCGGCCGAGGGTTGCGCCGGCGGCTTCGCCCCCCCGACGGGTCGAACAACCTCGGCCCGCGTCATGTCGGGGGCCAGCGGCTCCACCGCGGTCCCGGCGGGGCCGGTTCCGCCGTTGACGCCGATCGACCACACGTAGTCGCGCAACGCCTTCGTGACGGCGCCCGGATCGGACAGGAACTTCTTCGAGGCGTCGTCCCCGCCCAGGATGCGGGCATACTCCTCGCGCTCTTTCGCGAAGGCGGGCGCGTCCGCCATCGCGCCGAGAGGGGACGTACGCTTTCCGTCTTCGCCCTTCGGGAAATTCGTCGGCATCCGCGTCCCCGGCATCCATTCCTCGGGGCGCCGGATCCAGTCGTTGATCCAGTCGTGGCGAAGGCGGCTCGACGCCATCTGCAGGTTCGGGGCGAGGTTGGCGCGGTCGACGCCGGGCGCGTTCATCTCCTGCTCGTTGCGCGGGTGGCACTGCTTGCACTTCAGGAGCTCGAAGGTCTTCTTTCCGGCGGCCCACCGCACGGGCTCCGCCGCATAGGACGCGACGAGGAACGGGTACTGCGCGCGGTCGAGAGAGGCGAAGTACCGCGTGAGGTCATTCAACTCCCGCTCGGAGAATCCGAACGTCGGCATGTGCGCCTCGAGCCACGGCCGGATCTGTCCCGTCCTGGGCGCCTTCAGGAAGGCGAAGAGCCAGTCGCTCTGGACCTTGGCGCCCTCGCCCTGGATGATCGGCGGCGCGAGAGAGGGATCCGCGACGAGGGAGCGGAACGAGCCCCCGAAGCCCTCGATGACGTGACAGCCCTGGCAGTTGTTGTTCTTCACGATCCGGCGTCCCCGCTCGATAGCGGTCTCGTCCGGATTCAGCTCCTTCTTCGCCGTCGCCGAGGCGTTCAGTTTCTGGAGGCCGAGGACGACGGTGGTGAGCTCGTCCTGCTCCTTCTGAGACAGACGGAAGTTCGGCATGCGCAGCTTCTCTTCCCAGCCTCGAGCGCGATCGCGATCGAAGATCCGGGGGTTGGCGAGCTTCGTCTGGAACCAGTCCTCCCGGGTGTGGGGAAGGTGCACGAATCCGAAGTCGAGACGGTGCACGGCCTTCGATCCCTCTTCCGTGAGCTCCGTGCCGATCGGCTTGGCGTCCTCGAACCCCGGAATCTTGTGGCACGCGTAGCAGCCGTAGTGGGCGATCAACTTCTCGCCCGTGTAGACCTCCTTCGCGTGGAGGTCCATCTTCGCGAGATCGGCCTTCGCGTCGAAGACGGTCTTCGTCGCCATCTCGAAGTACAGGGCGATCTTCTGGAGCGTCTCCGGATCCGTCCGCGGCAGCTCCATGCGCGTGAAGCCCGGCGGTCCCTGCTCCGCGGAGAGGTATTCCGCGATGTCGAGCGCCTCCTGGTCGGTCAGCCGGAGATTCGGCATCTTCGTTTCGGGGTTCCACGCCTTCGGGTCGCGGATCCACTGGTAGATCCAGTCGCGGCTCACCTTCGAGCCGATGCCGGCGAGGTTCGGGCCGAACTGGCGGTAGGTCCCCGTCAGGTCGCGCGGAGCCTTGAAATCCATCATGTGGCAGCCCATGCATCCGCGGTCCGCGATGAGCTTCTCCCCTCTCGCGACGTCCCCGCGCCCGGCGACGGCGGGCACGGCGCCAGGCCTCGACTTCTCGAAGATGTAGGCGACGATCGAGTTGACCATCGTGTCGTTTTCCATCCGGCCGACCGCATTCATCCGGGCCTGTGCGGGCGAGGGCGGGCGGGGACCGGAGACCTTCACGAAGTTCTCCTGGTAGAAGAACGTCGGCATCTTCGTGTTCGGACGGAAGGCTGCCGGGTCCATCACCCAGCGCGTCGCCCAGTCCTTCGTCACCTTCGCGGCGACCCTTTCGAGGGAAGGGCCGACACGAGGGAGCCCCTGCTTTTCCAGCCCCTCGATGCGGTGGCATCCCCAGCAACCGAGGTTCTCGACCAGCCGGACGCCGGCATTCAGGCGCGGGGCCTCGGGAAAGTTCGACTCGTCGGCGTGGCAGCGGTAGCAGCCCGCCTCGGCGAACTTCATCGGAAGGATCGGCGTCTCGTTGAAGCGGTCGAATTCCCACTCGTGCTTCTTCGTCCAGACCGCCGCCTGCTTCTCCGTTTCCGGGGAATGGCCGGCCGACCAGAACGAGGTTGCGCGGTCGCGCCCGCCGTGGCAGGGGGTGCATCCGAACTCATTCGCGGGGTGCGGCGACTCGCTGCCGACCATGAGATTCAGCTTCGGATGCGTGCGGAAGACCGAACGCTTCGCATCCTCGAAGCCCTTCCGATCGGCGGCGATGTGGCATGTCGAGCAGCGGTCCACGCGCGGGATCTTCATGAAGTTGACGTCGTTGTAGTGCTCGGGGAGCTGGACCTGCTGGACCCGCAGCGAGGGGTTGACCATGTCGAGGATGGGCGAGTTGCGAAGCTCGAACAGCGTGTCCTGCTTCAACGTCGCGAGCTTCTGGCGCGAGAGCTTGTAGTCCGCCGAAAGCTTGTCGATGGACGCTTCGAGCTGATCCCGGCGGGAGGTCAGGCGCTGGATGTCCGCGTTGATCTCGGCTTCCCTCTTC
The DNA here is from genome assembly GCA_038329555.1 of Thermoanaerobaculia bacterium. GTDB lineage: Bacteria > Acidobacteriota > Thermoanaerobaculia > UBA5066 > Gp7-AA6 > JALYUA01. Next base: position 11,209 of record JBBQNC010000048.1, on the reverse strand, counting down.
TTCAGGAGCGCCAGCCGGTCGGCGGCCTTATCGAGCTTTCGCGTGATCGCGTCCACGTCCTTCTTCACCGAAACGGCGCTCTTCGGGCTGTGCGCGAGCGCGTCCTCGTAGCGATAGCGCTCGGCATCGAACGAGGCCTTGGCGAACTTGTAGTCCTGGTCGGCGGCGTAGAGCTCCGGGTCGAGCTTTTTCAGGCTCGCATTCAGCTTCGCGAGGCTCTGGCGATGCCGACCGACTTCCGCGCGCGCCGCCGCGAGATCCGTCCGCAGCCGGTCGCGCTCCTCGCCGTACGCCTTCTCCCGGGCCGCCTTCGTCGCCTCCCGCGTCTTGCGCTGGTCGAGCCGGAGAAACGACCGCTGGAGGGTCTTCCAGTCCCGCGAGTAGTCGGCGATCACCATCCCGATGAAGACGACCGCCAGAACGGCGCCCGCCGCAAAGAAGGCGCGGTTCAGCCTCGGGATGTTGTAGTGATGGTCGATCGGCTCGGCGGGCGCTTTGCGGGGCATGGTGATTAGCTCTTGGCTCTCAGCTTTCGGCTCTCAGCCAATCAAACTCGGGGCGACTGACAGCTCACTTCTGAAAGCTGACAGCCGACAGCTGATAGCTCGTCTCATATATTGAACGCGAACTCCGGGATGTTCACGACGTACTTCAAGTTGAAGAACCACCGCAGGTACATCTTGATCGGCAGCGAGATCATGATGAGGACCAGGCTGACGCCGATCAGATAGCGCGGTGTTCCCATCTTCTCGTAGAAGCGGCGGAGCAGCGTCTTCGAGAGGATGAGGGGCAGCGCCGCGACGTAGAAGCCCACGATCGCGAGCCCGAAGATCTCCCGGATCAGCCAGAAATTCGGCAGGGAGCGCTTGAGCATCTTGATCCAGATGATCTCGGAGAGGTTGATGTTGTTCAACGGCACGAGCTTGTTGACGTCCCAGAACTCGTAGGGCCCGAAGAAGTTCCAGTTCGGCCCACGGAGAAACGTCCCGAGCGCGATGAGCGTGCACCAGAGCACGATGAAACCGAGCATGAAGAGGGTGATCTCCCACTTGCGCTCGCGGAATGTGAAGTAGCCGTTGCCCTTCGGGTTCGTGTCCATGTACGGGATCGCCATCAGCCCGACGATGATGAGCGACGGCAGCACCACGCCGGCGAGCCACGGGTCGTAATAGACGAGCATCTCCTGAAGGCCGAGGAAGTACCAGGGAGCCTTGGCGGGGTTCGGCGAGTCGGTCGGGTTCGCCGGCTCTTCGAGCGGCGCCTTCAGGTAGATCGACCAGACGATCATCACCGCCGTCACGACCACGAGACAGATGAGCTCGACGTAGACGAGGTCGGGCCATGAGAAGACCTTCTGCGAAGAATCCGTCGCCTCGATGGGCGGCAGGCCCGCCGCGATCCGGCGATCGTTCTCGTACGCCTGGTTCATCGCGAACCAGAAGAAGAATCCGACCAGGAAGATCATCCCGACGATCGGCACGTTGTCCGGCAGGGTCGCGACCGCCGCGAAATTCGGGTCGAGGTAAGAGAGCCCGATGCCTCCGGCGATCAGGATCAGCAGGAGGAGCCCCCCCCGCTTCGACCAGAGGAACTTCGACCTCAGGCCGAAGAGAAGCCCGAACAGCATCACGGTGACGAGATACTGCGGAGCCGACAGGAAGTTGATCGCGCTCTTGAGCGCGTTGATCAGGAACATCGGGCTCTACACCGGCCCCGAAATGCCGCCGTCCTTGCGGACGCGCCAGAAGTGCACCGCCATGAGGAAGGCGGCGATGAGCGGGATTCCGACGCAGTGGAGCACGTAGAAGCGCAGCAGCGCGCCTGCGCCGACGAACCGCCCGCCGAGCAGGCCGAACCGGGCGTCGTTCGTAGAAGTCACCAGGGGGATGTCGCCGATCTTGAGCAGCCCCGTACCGGGGCCCTGGATCCCGATCAGAGGCGTCGCCGACGCCATGTTGGAGCCGACCGTGATCGCCCAGATCGCGAGCTGGTCCCAGGGAAGCAGGTACCCCGTGAACGAGAGGAGCAGCGTCAGGACGAGCAGGATCACCCCGATCACCCAGTTGAACTCCCGGGGCGGCTTGTAGGAGCCCGTCATGAACACGCGGAACATGTGGATCCACACGGAGATCACCATGGCGTGGGCGCCCCATCGATGCACCTCACGCATGATCCCGAACGGCACCTGCTCGCGGAGATCCAGGATGTCGACGAAGGCGTATTCGACCGTGGGCCGGTAATAGAACATCAGGAGCAGCCCCGTGAAGGTCAGGACCAGGAAGAGGAAGAAGGTGACGCCCCCGGCACACCACGTGTAGCGCATCTTGACGCCGGACTTGCGGGTCTTGACCGGGTGCAGGTGAAGCACCACGTTGCCGAGCATGGCCAGGACGCGCTTGCGGTTGGTGTTCGGGACACCGACGCGGAAGATGGATTTCCAGATCTGGCTCGCGACGATCTGCTGCTGTATCTGGCGCCAACGAGGGACCAAAGAAGACCTCCGCTCTTCGCGATACCGCGGGTTGCCCGCGGCGGACTAGACCATCTTGACGAAAGCCTTGGGATCGCTCCATTGCCCGCGCTCGTACAGGTACCGGGTCGCCTTGTCCACGATGATCTGACCGTCTTCGGGCGAAACCGTGATCTCGGCGCGCTCCAGGGGGCGCGGGGCCGGCCCCTCGAAGTTGATTCCCGAGACGTAGTAGCCCGAGCCGTGGCACGGGCACTTGAACTTGTTCTGCGCCGCGAGCCAGTTTGGCGTGCAGCCGAGGTGCACGCAGACCGCCACGAGCGCGTAGATCGATTCCGTGCTGCGAACGATCCAGACGCCGAATTTCTCCTTCCACCGCTCGTCCACGCCGGGGCTGTAGGTCGAAGGGTCGCCCGCCTTGAAGCGGGTCGGCGGCTCGAAGAGGACGTTCGGGAAGAGGAATCGGACCGTCGCCGTCAAGCCGACCACGGTCGCCGCCGTGAATCCGAGCCACGCGGCCGTCATCCACTTGAGCGTGGATCGACGGGTCAACCCGTCGTCGAGAACCTCGGACGCGGGGGACGGTGCCTGCTTCTCGACCGTGGCCATCGGGTGGGGCTCAGACTACCAAAAGCGCGCGGGCGCCCTCAAGGATCGCGGAATTCTTCTGCGGCGCCGCCGGCGCCGCGCCGCGCGTCGCCTCCGCGGCCTTCCGCGCCGCTTCCCGGACGCGCAGGTTCGGATCGTCCTTCGCGACGCGCTCGATCGCCGGAAGAGACGCCGGGTCGCGGAGGAGCGCGAGCGCCTGCAGAGCCGAGACCATCGCGAGCTCGGCCTGCTCTGCCGAGATGGCCGCCTGCCGCGCGAGCGAAGCGCGATCGATCATGCTGCGGAGCACCTCGACGCCCGCCGCGTCCTTCAGGGTCGCCAGAGCGATCGCGGCGTTCCAGCGCACGTCCGCCGCCGGGTCGCCGAGAAGGACCCGGAGACGCGGCAGGGCCCGGGGGTCGCCGAGCTTGCCGAGGACGTACGCCGCCATCTTGCGCGCTCCGGGATCGTCCGACTGCGAGCTCTGGAGGACGACGTCGAGCGCGGAAGGGTCGCGGAGCATCCCGAGCGCCCATATCGCATACAGGCGCGTTTCTGGGTCCGGATCCCTGGCGGCCGCGAGAAGCTCGGGCAAAGCGGCGCGGTCCTGGAGCTTTCCCAGAACCAGCACCAGATATCGCCGGACCTTGACGTCGTCGGGACGCTTCGCCGACAGCGAGTCGAAGACCCGCCGCGTCTCCGCCGCGAACGCCTCGCGCTCCGAGCCCGGCGGAATGCGGCCGATCGAGCGGGACAGCTCGAACGCGGCCTGCCACCGGCGGTTGGCCGTCCCCCCCCGGACCTCCTGGAGCTCGTCCGCGGGCGACCGCCGTTCGAACGTCATCAGGTTGAACACGAGAAAGATGGCGAGAGCGGTGCCCACGACGAGAAGGGGCAGGACGAAGAAACGGGCCACCGTCGCTCCGCGGGTGGGAGCGGCGTCGTCCGCGCCGTCTTCGAGGGGGATATCCGGGTCCTCGGGGCGCTCGTCCGTCACAGGGCGGGTAGGTATCGCTTCGCCTGCGTGATCGGGTTGGGAACGAAGATCGCGTCCTTCTCGCAGACCGTCTCGCAGAGCCGGCACGAGACGCACGGGCCCGCGTCCACTTCGGCGATCTTGTGGAAGGTCTCGTGCAGGGGATCCTCGATCAGGTAGATGCAGTCGAACGGGCAGATGTCGATGCAAAACTCGCAGCCCGTGCAGAGGTCGCGATCGACGATCGCCTTCGGGATGTCCCGCGGCTTGACCTTTTCGACCAGCACACCCTGGTGGTTCTGGATGCAGGAGACGGGGCAATAGCGGGCGCAGACCGAGCAGTCGATGCAGCGGTCCTCGTGGATGACGTATTTCTCGTTCTTGTCGCCCGTGATCGTGTGCGTGGGGCACTTGATCTCGCACACCCCGCAGCCGATGCACGTGTCTGTAATGAAATGGGGCATCTGCCGCAAATACCTCTGGGAACTCGGTTTTCCCTTTGTGAAAAATATCACAAGGCGGACGAAAGCGCCTCCCGCGGGGAACTTTTCGGTCCATGATCCGTTCCTGTGGGCATGAGAGAAGTTCGCGCGGTCGTCCTCGGTCTCGTCGTCATCATCCTGGTGGCGCTCGGGATCTCCTTCTGGCGCCGGCCTTCCCGCGACTTTCACCGGGTCGGCGGCTACCGGGTCGAGATCCGCAAGCTGGACGGGGGCCAGAAGCGCCACATCGCGTTCACCGTCCCGATGAGCGCGATCGCCCGGCTCGCCTCCCTCGCCCCGGTCTCCGACATCGGCGGCAACATGAAGGCGGACTTCGGCGACGGCCACGTCAACGCCAGAGAGATCCTGGAGGCCGCCGGCCGGAGTGCCCCCGGAAAGCCCGGTCTCATCGAGCGGGACCACGACCGGATCGAGGTCATGGCGGACGGGCCGGCGATCGAGATCGTCGTCAAGGATGAGTGGGACAAGAACGTGAAGATCCGCGTCCCCCGTTCTCTGGTCGAGGGCTTTACGGCCGAGACGCGGATCACGCCCCACGACATCCTGAAGAAGCTCGACGAGCTCGGCCCGGGCGACGTCGTCTCCGTCCACGACCGGGACAGCGAAGTGACGATCACCGCCGAACGGAAGTAGCCGGACCGGTCCCCCCGGAGGAACCCGGGGGCGGGGGTCGGACCACTCGATCCGGACGGCCGCCTCGGAATCTCATCCTCTCGATCGGGGTTATCGTCACGCCATGGCCAACCGCCTCGGGAGCGAGCGCAGTCCCTACCTGCTCCAGCACAAAGACAATCCCGTCGACTGGTACCCGTGGGGTGAGGAAGCCTTCGCGCGGTCCCGGGCGGAGGACAAGCCGATCTTCCTCTCGATCGGCTACGCGACCTGTCACTGGTGCCATGTCATGGAGCGCGAGTCGTTCGAGAGCCCGCGGATCGCGGAGGCGTTGAACCGCGATTTCGTTCCGATCAAGGTCGACCGGGAAGAGAGGCCGGACGTCGACGACATCTACATGAACGCCGTGCAGACCATGACGGGGTCCGGCGGATGGCCCCTTTCGGTCTTCCTGACCCCCGATCGCAAGCCTTTCTACGGAGGCACCTACTTTCCTCCGGACGATCGATGGGGACGGCCCGGGTTCCTGTCGCTGCTGACATCCGTATCGAACGCCTGGAAGACCCGGCGGGACGACATGGAGGCGTCGGCCGCCGAGCTCCTCGCGCACCTGACCGACGCGGCCGCGGGGGCTCCGCGGGGGGCGGCCGCCGGTCCGGAGGTCCTCGACGTCGCGATGCGCGACATGGCGCGGCAGTTCGACCCCGTCCACGGCGGTTTCGGCGGCGCGCCGAAGTTTCCGCCCGCGATGAGGCTCGAGCTGCTTCTCCGGCGTTTCGCGCGAACGGGGGACGCCGAGGCGCGCGCGATGGCGGAGAAAACGTTGACGAAGATGGCGGCGGGCGGGATGTACGACCAGATCGGTGGAGGCTTCCATCGCTACTCGGTGGACGCGCAGTGGCTCGTCCCGCATTTCGAGAAGATGCTGTACGACAACGCCATGCTCGCGCGGGTGTACCTCCTGGCGGGCCGCGCGTTCGAAAACCCGGCGCACGATCGCGTCGCGCGCGAGACTCTCGACTATCTCCTGCGGGAGATGACCCCGGAGGAGGGCGGGTTCTTCGCCGCTCAGGACGCGGACTCCGGCGGAGAAGAGGGAACGTTCTACGTGTGGACGCCCCGTCAGCTGGAGGAGGCCCTCGGAAAAGACGCCGCCGCGATCGTCGCCGCGCGCTTCGGCGTCACCGAAGCCGGCAACTTCGAGGGCGGGGGAACCGTGCTCTCCGTCGTGCGGTCCCTGCCGGAGGTCGCCCGCGAAGCGCGCCGCTCCGTCGAGGAGGTTTCGGCGATTCTCGCCGACGCCCGGCGCACCCTGTACGACGTCCGGAGACGTCGCGTCGCCCCCGCCACGGACGACAAGCTCCTGACGGACTGGACGGCACTCGCGATCTCGGCCTTCGCACTGGGCGGCCGGCTCCTCCGCGAGCCGCGCTACGAGGAGGCCGCTCGCAAGGCCGCCGATCGGATCCTGACCCGCTGCCGCCGCGATGGAGAGCTCCTCCATCGGGAACGCGGAGGGGAAGCGGGGATCCCCGGGTTCGCCTCGGACTACGCCTATCTGATCGAGGCGCTCCTGGACCTCTACGAAGCGACGTTCGAGGCCCGTTACTTCCGCGAGGCGCTCGCCCTCCATCAGGAGTTCGAGAAGCGGTTCGCGGATCCGCGCGGCGGATACGCCCTCGCGACCGAGGCGCACGACGGGCTCATCCTCCGGCCGCGCGAGATTCTGGATGCCGCGACGCCGTCGTCGAACTCCGTGGCGGCAATGAATCTCCTTCGCCTCCACGCCTTCACGGGCGACGCGGCCTACCGCGATCGCGCCGAGTCGATCTTCTCGATGCTCTCGGCGTATCTCGAGCACGCTTCGTCGGCGGTCCCCCGTCTCCTCTGTGCGCTGGACTGGGCGACGGGACGTCCCCGCGAGGTGGTGATCGCCGGCGAGAAGGGACGACCCGACTTCGAGGCCCTTCGCGACGCGGCCTTCTCGAGCGATGCGTTGAACCGGGTTCTCGCGCACGCGGACACGGCCCGAAGCCTCGAGGGCGTTTCGCCGCTGGTCGAAGGCCGCGCCCCCGAAAACGGCGCCGCCCGCGCGTGGGTCTGCGAGGACTTCGCCTGCTCGAGACCCACAGGGGATCCCGCCGAGCTGGCCGCCGCGCTCCATGGCTGAGCCGTTCGGACAGCTCCGCGTGGTCCCGCCTGGAGAGCTTCCGCCTCCTCCGAGCCGGAGGCGGCGCCCCGGCCCGGCCGTCCTGCTCGTCCTCGCGTACGGCGCGGTGTTCGGGGGGGGCCTGTGGCTGATCCGCGCTCGAACGCAGCCGCGCCCAGCCGCCGGAGCTCGACCGCCGAATCGACCGGGCCGGCCCGCCGCACCTCCGCTGGCGATTCCGCCGGACCGGGCGGCGCTTCTCGCGGGCGCGGGCGTCCCGGCGGCGCTGCGGTCCGCCTACTTCGCGAGGCTCGCCGGCGAGCGGTGCACGTGCGGATGCAACCTGAGCGTCCACGATTGCCTCGAGCGCGATCGGACCTGCGCGCGCAGCCCGGAGATCGCGCGGCGCCTCCGCGCTTCGATCGAGTGACGCCGCCCGTCGGAATCGTCTTCGACCAGCGGTTTCGGCGGCACGCCTCTCCCGCGCCGCACCCGGAACGGCCCGAGCGGCTCGCCGCGATCGAATCGCATCTCGCGGGACGGGGCCTGACGGAGCGCTGCCGCCGCGTCCCCGCGCGCCCGGCGACCGACGAGGAGCTGCTCGCCATCCACACGCGGGAGCACGTCGACGCCGTCGACGATACCGCTCGCCGCCCGTTCACCCAGCTCGACCCCGACACCTATGCCAACTCGGAGTCGGCGGAGGCCGCCCGCCTCGCGGCAGGAGGCCTGATCGACCTCGTCCGCAACGTCCTCGCCGGAGATCTCGGGAGTGGTTTCGCCCTCCTCCGCCCGCCCGGGCATCACGCGGAAGCGGACCGCGCGATGGGCTTCTGCCTGTTCAACAACGTCGCGGTCGCGGCCCGCAGCGCGCAGCGATCCGGCGCGGAGCGCATCCTGATCGTCGACTGGGACCTGCACCATGGAAACGGAACCCAGGGCTCCTTCTGGGACGATCCGTCCGTGCTCTACGTCTCGACGCACCAGGCCCCGCTGTATCCCGGTACCGGAGCGATCGAGGAGACCGGCGGACCGAACGCGGGCGGGCGCACGATCAACGTTCCCTGGCCGGCCGGCCGCGTTGACGCCGACCATCTCGAGGCGTTCGACCTCGTGCTGCGACCGGTCGCGCGCCGTTTCCGGCCGGATCTGACGCTCGTGAGCGCCGGGTTCGACGCGGCGCGCGGAGATCTCCTGGGAAGCCAGCTCGTGTCGCCGGGCGGCTATGCCGCGATGACCGCACGCCTCCGGGAGCTCGCCGGCGGCCGGGTCGTGCTCGCGCTCGAGGGCGGGTACGAGCTCCAAGCGATCTCCGCGGACGCCGCGTCATGCCTGGAGACCCTCCTCGGCGATGTCCCCCCCGAGCCCGAGCCGGGCCCGCCGAGCGCCGTCGCGGCCGCCGTCCTCGACGCGGTCGTTCAGACCCACAGCCGCTTCTGGCCCGGGGTTTTCTGAGACGTCGCGAGAGCTGCGCTCTCGCGATCCCCCTCACCCTGACCCTCTCCCCCGTGCGCGGGGGAGAGGGGAACTCATCGCTACTGGAGCAGGTTCTCCTGGATGAACGCCACGGTCGCGTAGAACTGAAAGTCCTGGTTGCGCTTCTTGGCGAAGCCGTGGCCTTCGTCCTTTCCGACCAGGAACCACACGGGCGAACCGTTCTTCTTCACGGTCGCGACCATCTGCTCCGACTCGTTGCGCGGGACGCGCGGGTCGTTGGCGCCCTGAACGACGAAGATCGGCTTCGTGATCCGCGACGCGCCATTGACCGGGGAGATCCGGAGGAGAAACTCCCGCATCTTCGGATCGCGCTCGTCGCCGTACTCCACCCGGCGAAGATCGCGGCGGTACGACTCGGTCTTCTCCAGGAAAGTGACGAAATTCGAGATTCCGACGACGTCGAGCGAGCAGCGGATCCGGTCGTTGTACGCCACGGCGGACGCGAGTGTCATGTAGCCGCCGTAACTGCCGCCCGTGATCATGACGCGGTCGGCGTCGAGGTCCGGGCGCGTCCGGATCCAGCCGAGGAGCGCACCGATGTCCTTGACGGAGTCCTCCCGCTGAAAACCGTTGTCGAGCTTGGAGAACGACTTCCCGAAGCCCGTCGAGCCGCGGACGTTCGGAAACACGACGGCGACGCCGAGCTCGTTTAAGTAGTAATTCGTGCGGCCGAGGAAGCCGGGACGCGATTGCCCTTCCGGGCCTCCGTGGATGTTCACGATCACGGGCCGCTTGCCGGGGAAGCGCTCCGCCGGGCGGTACAGGAAACCGGAGATCGCCTTCCCGTCGAAGCTTTTCCACCGGACGAGCTCCGCTTCGCGGAACGTGTCGGCGTTCAAGCCGCCGGTCTCGCTCTCCGTCCACCGCTCGACCTTCCGGGTCGAGGCGTCCCACGAGTAGACGTCGGCCGGCGAACGCGCCCCGCTGAACGTGAAGGCGAGATCGCGCCCGTTCTCGTGCCACCCGATCTTGCTGGCCGTTCCGAGGGCCGGAAGTGGGACCTTCGTCTCGTGGCGCGTCGCCGTGTCGAGCACGCGGAGAACGCTCGAACCGTCTTCGTTGGTGACGTAGGCGAGGCGCTTGCCATCGCGCGACAGATCGAACTCCTCGACGTCCCAGGGTATCTGCGCGGTGAGGTCGGTCTGCTTCCCGGTCGCGAGATCGATCGAGACCAGCCGCTGAAATTCTGAGCCCTTGTCGGTCGTCGCGTAGATCGACTTCCCGTCGGGCGCGAAGAGGCCGCCGCCGTAAGCGACCTTCTCCGCCCCGCCCCGGGGCGTCAGCGCGGTCTTCTCTCCCGTCGCGGGATCGAACAGCCAGAGGTAGGACTCGTTGACCGAGATTCCCTCGCCGACCAGCACCCTTCGGCCGTCCGGCGACCAGTCGATGGGACTCCAGCCCCCTCCGGTCACTTCGGCGAAACGGCGGTCCGTTTTGGGGTCCGCGGGATCCTGGACGTAGAGGTCGGAGTCCTGGCCGTTGCGGCGCGTCGACGTGTAGGCGATGCGGTCGCCCTGATGCGACCACACGGACCCCAGGTTGCGGGACTTGCCGTCGGTCAGGAGCGTCACGGCGCCCGTCGCGAGATCGTAGCGATACGTCTGGAAGAATTCGCCGCCTCCCACGTCCTTCGCGAAGACGAAGAAGCCGCGCGTCACCGGAGGGAAGGAGGCCTCCGCGACCCGGTCGGGGAAGAACGTCAGCTGCCGGCGCGCGGCGCCGGGAGCCCTGACGACGTGCACCTGCGCCGTGTCGCCGAACCGCGTCATGATGAGCATCTCCCGACTCACGGGGTTCCAGCTCGCAAAGGCGGCCGACCGGCTCTCGGCGTAGGGGCGGACGGCTTCGGCGATCGACGGCGAAATCTTCGGGATTCCCTCCGCCACGAGATTCTCGTTGGGGACGATCTCGCCCGACTGGGCGAGGAGGGCGGCAGCGCCCGCCAGCGCGACGACACAGACCGACAGACTTCGCATCGGGCCTCCGTTGGGTTCGGGGGATTCTAGCGGAGGGCGATTTTCGGGAATCGCCGCGCGTTCATTCCTCATTCACCGAAAAACGACTACAGTATCGGCACCTCATCCATGCGGTTCGCCATTCTTTCGACAGGCGCCGGGCGTCTGCGTCGGACTCTCGTCCGGGGCGGGGCCTTCGCCTGTCTGGTCCTCCCCTCCTATGCCCTGCTCGCGTACGTTCTCCTGCCGGCCGCATGGCGCGCGCCCGCCAGCCGGGTGCTCGCGCCCCCCGCCGAGCGCGTCACGTTCACCCAGGAGGGCATCCCCTCCGACCCGCTGAACGTGGCCCTCCTCGGCTCGCGTCACGAAGTCGTGCGCGCGATGCGAGCGGCCGGATGGGTCATGGCGGACCCGATCACCTGGCGCTCGGGCATCCGCGACGCGCACAGCGTGCTCTTC
>JBBQNC010000047.1:0-15399 GCA_038329555.1 Thermoanaerobaculia bacterium | reverse complement strand
GGAAAACCCGTGTGCGAGAGAAAACCGAACATGACCGACAAGTTTCCACCGTTCGCGCTGGGCAGCGTCAGCGACGACAGTACGGGCCACGTGGCCGCTCCGGCGATCGTATTTGTGGTCCAGGAGAAGTCGACCGTTTTGCTGCTTCCTCCCACAGGCGTCAGGCTGACGAAGTCGACCTCGAACGCGGCCGGGTCGGTTTCGACGTTCGTGACGTATTGAACGGTCAGGAGCGTTTGGTTATATCGGTTGGTGACACTCGTGAGGCCCCACCGCGGTGTCTCTTGACCTGGCGGGTACCCGACGACGTTGTTCCAATCGACATCGTTGAAATCCTTGGAATTCGCGTTCTTCGGTCGGAAGTACTTGTGCGCGAACTTCTGGACGATCCCATCGGGGAATTCGACCTGGTAACCGGTCCCGCCGGGCAGGGTGCTGAGGCGAAGGTTCGATCCGTCGAGGCTGCGGGAATTTGCCGCCGTGGCAAAGCCGTGCCGGCCGCCATCCGGCGAGTGATAGGCGTAGTAGACGCTTCCACCGTCGGACGATACGTCGACTCCGCCGTTGATATATCCAAGCTCAAGAGTCCAGCCCGCGCCGAGCGTCGAGTAACCCTGTACGTACGCATGTTTGATGTCGACCAGGTTGGGGTCCGTGGGATCCAAGCACGAAGCATCCAGTTTCCAGAACTTCGCCGAGTAGTACGCCTTGAGCTGCCAGGAGAAACCCGGCGCGAGCGGGTACTCCGGCCCAAGGGCGATGGGGATTCCGAGATCGCCGCTGAAGATGTTGATGTTGTCGACCCCACGCGCCTCGAACATGTTGTTCGGTTTGAAGCCGGGCAGCGTCTCGGCGGGCTGGTCGGCGAAGAGGAATGGCGCGAACGCCTGGAGAGCGGCGAGTACCGTCAGGATTGCCAGAGTCCGCGGGACCCGGAGTGGCTTGAGTTGGTCGCCCGTCCCCTCGATTTGGATCTCTGACTCCGCCGTGACGGTGGACGGGAACTCCCGCGCAGAGCTCGGCGCTACAACGAACATTCTCGTTTCCTTTTCTGAAGAGGGGAAACTGAGTTGGGAGGGGGCGTTTGGCAGATCATTTGGCCCCGTCGGGGTCGAGTCAAGGAGATTCCAGAACCGCCTTTACCCCATGAAGCCATTCCCCCCTCCCCTGAAGTGAAGTGCCTAACCAAAGTCGGGCTGGGACGACCTTTTTCGCAAATCGAAAGCTGTTTCGTGCCACTAAGTTGCCACGAATTGACACTCCCTCTCGGACCACAACGGCCGTCTGCGTCCCAGTTGTCGCGAGATGAGATCTGCCGCCAGAAGCTCCAGGTCGCATTGCTGGTCGGCCGCCGCGACCGGCCCAGCTGGTGGCGGGCGGCCCCTATCCCAGCGCCTGGATTCACCCGGAAAGGACGGCGCCGCGGTTGTCTGTGCGAAGAACGTGCTGCGCGATGACGACGTGGCCGTGTTTGTGTCCGTGTCCGACGCCGAAAGAAGCCTCAAAAAGCCTCATCTCGGCCGAAGGCGGAGATCGCCTTCGATCAGGCGATCGTGCGGCGGGCTTTGAACTTAGCTTCGAGCGGATGAGGGTTTGCGGGGTTTGATTTGGTCGGGACGCCGGGATTCGAACCCGGGACCCCCTGAACCCCATTCAGGTACGCTACCAGACTGCGCCACGTCCCGACCGGAGCGGGCATTTGAGCAGGGATCCCCCGCCGAGTCAAACGACAGGCGCGCCGGGCGCGATCAGCGCGCGGGTCGGGCGCGGTCGCGGTCGATGAGCTTCGCGATCTCCTTCAGCTCTCGCAGGACGCGCTGGCGTTCGGGAAACTCCGTCCTGGAGGCCGCCTTCGACGACGCGGGCGCCGCCGTCTCGGAGAGAAAGGAGCCGCCGGATTCCGAGACCCGCTGCGGAGGGGCCACCGAGCCCTTCTTCTGCTGTGCCGAAGGAGGCGCGGCCTCGAGGCCCTCGTCGAACCGCCCTTCGGCCATCTCCGCCTCGAGCCGCTTCTTCGCGCCCGCGACGGTGAATCCCTCGTCGTAGAGCAGCTCGCGGATCCGACGGATTATGCGGACGTCCTTGCCCGTGTAGAGGCGCGCGGCGCCCTTCTCCTTGCCGTCCGAAAGCGCCGGGAACTCCGTCTCCCAGTAGCGCAGCACGTAAGGCGCCACCTCGGCGACGCGGCACGCCTCCGCCGGCTTGTAGAGCTCCGGCTCGGTCTTCATCGAGAGCATCTTAAGCCGAGTTCATCGAAGGCGGGCGCATCTCATCCGCGTCGGCGGGTAAAGGCCGCGAAGAGCGGGTCGGAATCCGCGCTCCTACTTCTCGTTGCGGGACCTGCCGCGCACGGAGATGCGGATGGGAGACCCGGTGAAATCCGCCATTCCGCGCACCAGGTTCTCGATGCGGCGCGACTCGGAGAAGTGGAGAGCCTCCGCCCGGCTGGCGACCAGGGTGAAGGTCGGCGGAGCGACGCCTGTCTGCGCCACATAGTAGACCTTGAGGCGCTTGCCCGAGGCGGTGCCGGGGGCCTTGTCGCGCAGCGCGCGGCCGAGCACGCGGTTCAACTCCCCGGTCGGGATCCGCCGGTACCGGTTCTCGGCGACGCGCGCGACGGCCTCGAGGACCTTCGCGACGCCCCGTCCGGTCTTCGCGGACGTCAGGAGCAGCGGCGCCCAGCGCACGAACGGGATCTCGTCCTCGAGCGCGGCGCCAAACCGCTCGGCCGCCTTCTCCCCGGCCGCGATGTCCCACTTGTTCCCGACGAGCACGAGGCCCTTGCCGGCGTCGTTCACGTAAGAGGCGACCTTCGCGTCCTGGGAGGCGGCCCCGGATGCCGCGTCGACGACCAGCACCGCGACGTCGCACTCCTCGATGCGCTTGCGCGCCTGCACGACCGAGAGCACCTCGGGCCCCTGTTCGGTCTTGCCCTTGCGCCGGATGCCCGCGGTGTCCACGAGACGGAAGTGGGCGCCGCCCTGCGAGAGGTGCGCGTCGACCGAGTCGCGCGTCGTGCCCGCGACCTCCGACACGATGGAGCGCTCCTCGCCGAGGATGGCGTTCACGAGGGACGACTTCCCGACGTTCGGGCGCCCGATGATCGCGAGGGCGATCTCCCGCGGGGCGGGAGGCGCCGCGGCGATCTCCGCCTCGGGGTCGAAGCCCTCGGGAGGCTCGGGAACGGGATCGAGCCGCGACGCGATGGCGTCCACGAGCTCGTCGATCCCGAGGTTGTGCTCCGCCGAAACGCCGTGCACCTCGGGGAACCCGAGCACGTACGCCTCGCCCTCTCCCTCGCTCCCCTCCTTGCGGTCGATCTTGTTCGCGGCGACGATCGTCTCCCGGCCCGCCTCGCGGGCGATCAGCGCGGCGGCGCGATCCCCCGAGAGAATTCCCGCGGACGCGTCCACCACGAGGACCACGAGGTCGGCCCGCCGGATTGCGGCGACGGCGCGGTCTCGCACCTCGCGCGGGATCTCGTCCTTGCCCTCCGGGTCGTAGCCGCCCGTGTCCACGACCCGGAACGTGCGTCCGTCCGGCAGCTCCGCCTGCTCCTCGAGCACGTCGCGGGTCATCCCGGGGAGGTTGTGGACGATGGAGCGTCGGCGCCCGATGATGCGGTTGAAGAGGGCGGATTTCCCGACGTTGGGCCGCCCCGCGACGACCACGGTGAACGACTGGCCTTTCACGCGCTCCGCCGGACCCCTCCCTCGAGGCGAAGCGAGATGCGCGGATGCTGGAAGGGGTGGACGTCGGGGAACCGCGTGAAGATCCAGCCTCCGAAGACCTCGCTCTTGCCGTCGGCGACCGTGATGCGCGCGGCGGGATTCTCGGGCTCGATCCCGGTCGACGTGATCACGTCGTTCGTCATCGTGAAGGATGGGAGGAATACGTCGGCGCGCACCTGGAGAGTCGTGTCGGGCACGGGGACGGCGGAGCCGATCGGGATCTCGAGCGTCCCCTCCTTGCCGCTGCCCGAGTCCTTCCAGTGCACGCGGATGCCGGAGTAGGCCTTCTGGACCGACGGAGGCACTTCGAGCCGCGTCGGCACTTTCTCGCCGGCGCCGGCGCCCGTTCCGCCGGCCGCGTCCGGCGCGCCGGCCGCCTCGGGCGCGGGAAGCTCCCGGTCGTGGGAGACGGCCATGCGGATGTTCGGATCGGTGTGGCCCTTTTCCCGGCATCCCGCCGCGGTCCCCGCCGCCGCGCACAGGGCGAGCGACAGCGCCGCGAGGACGGTCCTTCGTTCCGCCGTCATCGCCGCCCCTTCCTTGCCTTGCCGCTTCGCCCGTAGGAGCGGCGGGGGCCCGGGGGATGGGCCGCCGAGGCCGAGGCGGCGGTCGCGGCCGTTGCGAGCGCTGTGGCTCCAGCCGGCTTCGGACGCCGCGCGAGAGGCGCAAGGCCGCGCTCCGCCAGCCGGAAGTTCAGCCGGCGGCGGATCTCGTCGATCTCCTTGAGGTGCACGGTCAGCGAGTCTCCCAGCCGGTAGGTGACGCCGCTCGAGCGGCCCTTCAACCGGTGCTGCTTCTCCTCGTACACGAAGAAGTCCTCTCCGAGCGCGGAGACGGGAACGAGCCCCTCGACGAAGAAGTCCTTCAGCATCACGAAGAGGCCGAACGACGCCACGCCCGTCACGAACGCGTCGAAGTCGCGTCCGACCTTGTCCTTCATGAAGACGATCTTCTTCCAGAGAAGGCTCTCTCGCTCCGCCTGCTCCGCGCGCCGCTCCCGCTCCGAGGCGTGCTTGGAGATCTCCGCCATCTTCTGGTTCTCGCCCTCGAATTCGGAGGCGGGAATCGCGCGCCCGGAGGCGAGGAGGCGCGAAAGCTGCCGGTGGACGATCAGGTCGGGATACCGCCGGATCGGCGAAGTGAAGTGGCAGTAGTACGGCGCCGCGAGCGCGTAGTGGCCGCGGCACTCCTCGCTGTAGATCGCCTTGCGCTGGGCGCGGAGCAGCAGGTCCGTCAAAAGCCGCTCCTCGGGACGTCCCTTCACCTCTTCGAGGAGCTTCTGGAACGCGGAGGGGGGGACCTCGGCCAGGTCGCCCTTCAGCTCGAAGCCGAAGTCGTGGAGCACCTCGCGCAGGTCGACCAGCTTGTCGGGGTCCGGCCGGTCGTGCACACGATAGATCGCGGGCTGCTTGTCGAAGAGGAGCTTCTTCGCGACGGCCTCGTTGGCCGCCAGCATGAACTCCTCGATCAGCCGGTGTGCGACGTTGCGCGACTCGGGGACGATACCCACGACGAGCCCTGCGTCGTCCAGCACGATGTCGGCGTCCGGCAGGTCGAAGTCGATCGCGCCGCGCGCCTCCCGCCGGCCGCGCAGCAGCGCCGCCAGCTCGGCCATGGTCTGGAAGTCGTCCAGGAAGGGCCCGTAACTCCGCGCGTCCTCCTGGCTCGGCCGGGTTTCCAGGAGGCGGGCCACTTCCGTGTAGGTCATCCGGTGGGCGCTCCGAATGACGCCCTTCGCAAACTGCGCCCCGGTCGCGCGGCCCTTCCGGTCGAAGTCGAGAATCGCGGAGAGCACGAGCCGGTCGACGCGCGGGTTCAGCGAGCAGAGCCCGTTCGAGAGGCGCTCCGGCAGCATCGGGAGCACCCGCCCGGGGAAATAGACGCTCGTCCCGCGGGACTTCGCTTCGTCGTCGAGGATGCTCCCCTCGTGGACGTAGTTCGACACGTCCGCGATGTGGACGCCCAGGCGAAACCCGTTCTCGGTGCGCTCGACCTCGACGGCATCGTCGAAGTCCTTGGCCGTCTCTCCGTCGATCGTGACGATGCGGCGCTCCCGCCAGTCCCGGCGGCCGAGCAGGTCGTCCGCGGGCACTTCCTCGGGAAACTTCTCGGACGCGGCGATCACCGGCTGCGGGAAGCGCGGCGGAAGCCCGTGCGACCGCAGGACGATCTCGATGTCGACGCCCGGGTCCCCGAGGAATCCGAGCCGCTCGTCGACGACGCCGTGGGCGATCCGCCGGGCGTCGGGGAACGCCGTGATCCGCGCCTCGACGATCTCTCCCTCCCGCGCTCCGTGGGACTTCCCCTCGGCGATCCGGACGATCGCGTCGAGCTTGGGGTCGTAGGGCAGGACGACCTTCCGGCCATCCTCGGTCTGGAACCTCCCGACGACCCGCTCGCGGGCCCGGTCGAGGATCTTGACCACGGATCCCGAGATGCGGTCGGGGTCGCGGCCCCTCCCGGTCGCGCGCGACCGCTCCTCGCGCGCCAGAACTGTATCCCCGTCCATCGATCCGTGCATCCCGTTGCGGGGAATGAAGAGGTCCGGACCACCCTGCACGAGCACGAAACCGAATCCCTCCGGGCGCACCGTCAGGCGCCCGGCCGTCAGGTTGGAGAATTCGATCGCGGAGTATTTCTCGCCGCGGACGCGTGCGATCTCGCCCCGGCGCTCGAGGGCGTCGAGGCGCTCCCGGAAGGCGTCCTCCTCCTCTTCGGAGACGTGGAATGCCCGGACCAGGTCATGGAAAGAGAGTGTCCTCGAGCCCTTCTGACGCAGCCGCTCGAGGATCTCCGAGTCTCGCGGCAACACGTTGCGAGTCTATCTTGGACATTCGGCCGCGGGCATTCGCTTCGCGAACGGCGGCCGAGAGAGTTGAAAGTGAGGGCCCGGACTCCGGAGTATTTCCAAAGTTCCGGCTGCCGTCACGAAGCGACCGTCGCAGCCGACAGCCGCGCGGGGCCGTGTGCGGCGTGGTTGCTCCTCGCCTGTCAGAACGCGGACGTGTCCGCGAAGCTTTCGAGCCGCCCCGCCGGATGCTCGTACGTCCGGACCGCGCCGGTCCGCAGGTCGCGGATCGTCAGCGTGTACTGCACATCGGTGAGAGCGCCGCGGAAGACCCAGAAGCGTCCGTTCACCGGGCGCCCGTCGACGACCTTGACGACGAGCTCGAGATTGTTGGCGGTGAAGAACCAGAACGCGCCGGTGTCGCCCGTCAGCGGAACGGCGGCGGCCGTCCCGGCGCTGCCCTGCGAGGGCACCGACCAGGAGACCCGGGTCTCGAACCGGGAACCGTTCAGGCACAGCGTCGTCGCGCCGGACGTGCACCCCGGGGCGAGCGCCACGCGTCCGACGCGGTCCCCGTTGAACTCGGTGAACCATATGTTCCCGTCGGGACCGGCGGCGATCTCCGTCGGCGTCCCGCCCGCCGTCGGAATCGGAATTTCCAGGACGGCGCCGGCGGGAGTGATGCGGCCGATCCGATCGATCCCCGACTCGGTGAACCAGAGGTTGCCGTCCGCCCCGGCGGCGATGCCGTAGGGCGCGGCGCCGCCGGACACCGAAAACTCCGTCAGGGATCCGGCCGGCGAGATCCGACCGATGCGGGAGACCGAGATCTCCGTGAACCAGAGGTTTCCGTCCGGTCCCGCCGTGATTCCGAAGGGTCCGCTCGAGGCGGTAGGGAGGAGGAACTCGGTGAGCGCGCCGGCCGGCGTCATCCGCCCGATGCGGTTCGTTCCGGTCTCGGCAAACCAGAGGTTCCCGTCGGGGCCGGCCGCGATCCCGCGCGGGCCCGACCCGGCGGGCAGAGCGAAGTAGGTGAGCGCGGCGGAGGTCGTCATCCGGCCGATGCGATCGTAGTAGTCCGTGAACCAGAGGTTGCCGTCGGATCCGGTTACGATCGCGATCGGCTCCGCGGGGCGCACGGGGATCGCGGACTCGACGATCGTCCCGGAGACGGTCGCCCGGCCGATCCAGCCCGTCAGTTCGGTGAACCAGAGCGCACCATCGGGGCCGCTGGTGATTCCGCGCGCGAAGCTGCGCGGCCGCGCGAGGGGAAATTCCGCGAGCGAGCCGGAGGGCGAAAGCCGTCCCACGCGATCGCCGTGCTCCTCGACGAACCAGACGTTGCCGTCGGGGCCGGCCGCGATCCCGGCCGGGGCGCTGCCCGCGGCGAGCGGGAACTCGGTGATCGACTGGGCCGAGGCGCGTCCCAGGGGGATCACCGCTCCGAAAATCGCGACTGCGATCGGGAGGAGGCGGGCGCCGCGCGCGGCCGGTCCTTTTCTCGGTTTCCGGGTCATCGCAGGACGGTGGTGCAAGCGACCACGGCCGTCGCGTCGTCGAGACTCACCCTCATCTTCCGGAAGCATCCTCCAATGACCACGGCATGGATGGCTCGCAGGAAGCTTGCCAGAAAGCGAGGCCGCGGGGTGTGACGAAGGCGTCGAATCCGAGGACGAGTCCGTTACTCCGGGGACGAATATCGCGCCGCGAATCTCCCCCTCCGGCGCCCGATTTCGCGGGCCGAACCGACGAGACGCGGGCGCGTATATCTCGTTGAGAGACAATAACTCGTCGTGCACTGGGAAAAAGGGTTCAGACGCACCGGGCCGGCTCGTCGCGGCGGGCTCGTCGCGCTTTCGCTCGCCACGCTCCTCGCCGCCGGATGCGGGCAGCGGCGCGTCGCTCCGCGGAACCTGATCCTCGTCACGCTCGACACCGTCCGCGCCGATCACCTCGGCGGCTATGGAAAACCGGACGCCGAGACTCCGGCCCTCGACCGGCTGGCCCGGGAGGGAATCCGATTCTCCAACGCCTTCTCCACCGTCCCGCTCACGCTCCCCTCTCACGCCACGATCCTCTCGGGGCTCACTCCGCCCCACCACGGACTGCGCAACAACGGCGGCGGCGCTTTCCCCGTCGACCGCCCGACCCTCGCGACGCGCCTTTCTTCAGCGGGCTATAGAACAGGCGCCTTCGTCGGCGCGTTCGTGCTCGATCACCGGTTCGGCCTCGACCGCGGCTTCGACACGTACGACGACGAGATCGATCGCGACCCGGCCGCCGGGGCCGGTCTCGAGGCCGAGCGGCCGGGATCGATCGTCGTCGATCGGGCTCTTGCGTGGCTCGAGAATAAGGCCCGTCCCGGGGAGCCGCCGTTCTTCGCCTGGGTGCACCTCTACGACGCGCATGCGCCGTACGCACCGCCGGAGCCGTACGCGTCGCGGCACCGCGACTCCCCCTACGACGGGGAGATCGCTTCCGTCGACGCCCAGGTCGCGCGACTGATCGGGTTCCTGGAGACCCGGGGGCTGGCCGCGACGACGCTCGTGGCGGTCGCGGCGGATCACGGTGAGGCGCTCGGAGAGCACGGCGAGCTCACGCACGGGCTCCTCCTCTACGATCCGACGCTGCGCGTCCCTCTGATTCTGCGCGGGGCCGGACTTCCGGCGGGCCGGGTCGTGGATACCCCCGTCTCGCTCGCCGATCTCGCGCCGACTCTCGCGGGCCTTCTGGCGACGCCTCTCGTCCCGCCGAAGGGATCGGCTACGCGCGCCGGAGCCTCCCTCGACGGGCGCGATCTTTCGGATGCGGTGCGGCGGGGAACTGAAACGCGCCCCGCCGATCTCTACGCCGAGACCGAATACCCTCGGATCTTCGGCTGGAGCGGACTCTCGTCGGTCCGGCGGCGCGGCCTGAAGTACGTCGCGGGCCCGAAGGCCGAGCTCTACGACTGGGTGTCGGACCCGAAGGAAAGCGCGAACCGGTTGGGGAATGGCCAGCGGCGCTCCGATCTCGACCGCACGCTCGCGGCGCTTCGGGGGGGCGGAGCCACGCCCGCGCCCGCCGTCGCGCCCTCGGCGGAGGCGGCCGCGAAGCTCGCGAGCCTCGGCTACATCGGTGGCCGCATTCCTCCGGGCGCGGAGGGCCGGCCTCTTCCCGATCCGAAGGACATGGCGCCTTTCTTCCGCCGGTTCGAGACGGCGAACTGGGAGCTCGAAGCGGGCCGGGCGGCTGCGGCGGCGCGCGCGCTCGAGCCCCTGCTGGCTGCGGATCCCGGCAACCCCGTGTTTCGAGGCCTTCTCGCGAAGGCCCTGCGCCGGCAGGGGGACCTGCCGCGCGCGATCGCGCTGTACCGCGAGGCCGTCGAGCGCGCCCCGGAGGACCCGGAGACCCGCTATAACCTCGCCGTCACGCTGCAGGAGGCGGGCCGATCCGCCGAGGCGCTCACGGCGCTGGCCGAGGCGATCCGAAGGGACCCCTCCCGACCCGAGGCGCACAACGCGCTCGCCATCTCGCTCGTTCAGGCCGGCCGGCCCGTCGAGGCGCTCGCGGAGCTCGACCGGGCCATCGAGATCGACCCGCGGGACGCCCGCGCCCACGGCAACCGCGGTAACGTGCTGCGCGGCCTCTCGAGATTCGAGGAAGCGGAAGCCGCATACCGGCGCGCGGTCGCCCTCTCACCGCGCTACGCAGAGGCCTGGAACGGGCTCGGGGCGCTCGAGGTCGCCCGCGGGCGGCCGCGGGCGTCGATCGCCTTCTTCCGGCAGGCGCTCGAGCTCGCCCCCGCCTACAAGGAAGTTAAGTTGAACCTCGGTATCGCCTTCGAGACCCTCGGCGACGCCCCGGCAGCCCTCGCTGCCTACGGCGAATTCGTGCGGGACGCGGAGGGCGATCCGGAGTTCACGCGCCAGACGCTGGTTGCCCGGCAATTGATCGCGCGCCTCGGTCCGACGCGGGCGCGCGCTGCCGCTTCGAAACCCGAAAGGAGGTGACGGGCTCTCTCCGCACGGATTCGCAGAACGATCAATTTCATTTACGACGAAACGAAGGATGGACGTCATGAGTAATCTCAAACGTTTCCTCGGTGGCGCGCTCGCCGCGGCGGGGCTCGCGGCGCTGATCCTGCCCGGCACGGTGCAGGCTCAGGCCTCGGGCGGTGCGCTCTCCGGCCGCGCGATGGACGATCAGAAGGCGGCCCTCCCCGGCGTCTCGATCACCGCGCGAGCGAGCTCGACGGGCCTGACCCGCACCTCGGCGACGGGCGCGGACGGCAGCTATCGATTCGCGTCTCTTCCGGCCGACACCTACGACGTGAGCGCCTCCCTCTCGGGATTTCAGACCGTGGAGGAAAAGGGCGTCATCCTGAACGTCGCGCAGTCGCGCACCCTCGACTTCACGCTCGGAATCGCCGCGGCGACCGCTTCCATCAGCGTCACGGCGGAGAATCCGCTCGTCCGTGAGGATCCGACCATCGGAACGGTCGTCTCGCAGAAGGAGCTGGAGACGCTGCCCCTGAACGGGCGGCAGTTCGCCAACCTGGCGGTCCTCGCCCCGGGAACCTCGCTCGGCTACAACAGCGACCCGACGAAGCCCGGGCAGCTCACGGTGGCTCTGAACGCCGGGAGCGGCCGCAACGTCAACTACCTGATCGACGGCGGCGACAACACCGACGACACCATCGGCGGAGCGCTCCAGAACTTCTCGCTCGAGAGCGTGCAGGAGTTCAGCATCCAGACCCAGCAGTATCGAGCGGAGTTCGGGCGCTCGACGGGCGGCGTCCTGAGCGTCGTTACGAAGACCGGCACCAACGAGTTTCACGGCAGCGGTTTCGAGTTCTATCGCGACAAGAGCCTGAACTCGGAGACCGAGTCGGAGAAGCGGGGCGGCAGCGGCAAGTCGGACTACCGGCGCGACCAGTACGGCGCGTCGCTCGGCGGCCCGATCGTCCGGGACAAGGCGCACTTCTTCGCCACGTTCGAGCAGACGGACCGAAAGACGAACTTCTCCGAGGGCCCGGACGTCGCGACGATCTTCCCGAGTCTGGCCGGCACCGCCATCTCGATCCCCTTCAAGGACACGCTCGTGGCGGCGAAGGTGACAAGCGACATCTCGTCGAGCCAGTTCCTCCAGGTTCGATTCGGATACCAGAAGAACACGGACAAATACGGCGCGAGCCCCGTTCGGACGCCGGACTCGCTGGGGACCGTGACGAACAAATACTCTTCGATTCTCGCGAGCTACCAGGCGCAGCTCTCGACGAAGGCGCTGAACGAGTTCCTGTTTCAGTACACGAAGTTCGACAACACGATCTCGTCGGACTCGACGAACCCCGCCATCTACTTCCCCTCGGGCGTCGTCTCGGGTCAAAACTTCAACACGCCGCAGTCGACGCGGCAGAAGAAGTATCAGTTCAAGGACGACTTCAGCTATACCGCCGACATCGCCGGGCAGTCTCACGACTTCAAGGTGGGTTTCAACTTCATCCACGAGCCGGTGCTCGAAGGCGACTTCTCGACCGGGACGGCCAACCCGATCTTCACCGTGGCCGGCAACAGCCTGACGGCGCCGGTCGCGGAGATTACTCAGTACGGCGGATTCAACGGCCAGAAGACGCCCGTCAACGAGTACAGCTTCTATGCGCAGGACACCTGGAGGCCCAGCCGGAGGTTCACGCTGAACGTCGGCCTCCGATACGACCTGTGGCTCGGGTTCGATCTCGATCAGCGGAACAATCCCATCTGGCAGACTCTGTCGACACAGACGACCTATCACGAGGGATACCTGCAGGACTTCCAGAACGGGGGCGGAGGAAAGCTCGAGAACGACCACAAGAATGTCGGGCCGCGTCTCGGCTTCTCCTGGGATGCGACCGGGCAGGGCAAGACGTTCGTCCATGGAGGCTGGGGCATCTACTACGACTTCCCCTACACGAACGCCACGATTCTGTTCCCGGCGGGCGCCGTCCAGTCCAACTACGGCACCATTTACGACGTGGCCGATCCAAACGGCATCCGGAATGCCGACGGGAGCCTGTTCCAGATCGGTCAGCCGCTTCCGGCCAACCAGCTACCGGGCGCGGCCGTCCCTCCGCCCAACGAGATCGCGTCGCCGACTTTGAAGACCCCCTACTCGCGCCAGGCCTCGCTGGGGGTCTCCCACGCGGTCACGGACTGGCTCGGCGTGAGCCTCGACTTGAGCGACATCGAGTATCGCAATCTTCCGTATCGGTTCAGGGCGAACCCGATCGACCCGGCGACGGGCCTACGCCGCTTCCCGCAGTTCGGAAACTTCCGGCTGTGGTACGGGCAGGGCAAGGCCCACTACGACGGCATCAACCTCGGTTTCCACGCTCGCGCGGCGCAGAAGTTCATCTTCCAGGGGTTCTATACGTACTCCGTCGCCCGGGGCAATGTGCTCCGCGGAGCGGATGAGTTCCGCCTGACCGGGACGGACTTCCAGCCCGACCTCGGCGGAGGGTCGAAGAAAGACGTGTCGGTGGATCCTTTGAACCCGCAGTGCGGAGCCTGCTTCGGCCCGCTCGATACCGACGCCCATCACCGGGTCACTCTTGGCGCGACGTACGCGGCGCCGTGGGGGATCGGCCTCTCCGGCATCTTCCGGTACACCTCCCCCCTTCCCTTCATGATTTACGACAGCCAGATCAAGGAGAGCAATCCCGCGACGGCGGACGGATTCAGGCTCGATCTGCCGACCGGGGTGGGGCACGTCAACGCGGGACGTGGCCATTCCTTCTCACAGCTCGACATCCGCGTGTCCAAAGACTTTTCGATCGCGGGCAACTTCGGGGTGGAAGTGCTCGCGGAAGTCTTCAACGTGTTCAACGCCACGAACCCGGCGGGCTACCGCGGCGACATCAGGGGGCCGGCGACCTTCGGCCAGCCCTCGAAGTTCGCCGGCGATCCTCTCCAGGGGGAGCAGCGCCTCCTCCAGCTCGGAGCGCGGATTCACTTCTAGTCCGCGCTCGTCGATCGGCTTCCCCGGGGCCCCGCCGCGAGGCGGGGCCCTTCATTTGAGTCACGCTGCTTCTCCGGCGCCAGGCGCGGCTCGCTGCTCTCGTGCACGAATCGCGGATGTCGCTTCTCGCTCCACGTGGCGCCGTCAGAGCCCAATGCATTTGGAAAAAGCGCGGCGCCGCGGTAAGATTTGTCCGATCCGAACACATTGAGTCGCCGGAGGTTCCCGATCCGATCCCAGGCTGGACGGTTCTGCATCGTCGCGGCGGAACTCGCACTTTCCGGCTTCGCCCTCGCCTCTGCGTTCGCGCCGCTCCGGGTTCCCGGCGACGGCTCCCGCACCGGCGCGGGCGTCGCGTCCATGGCCACGCCCGCCGCCGAGGAGGGGGCGCGTGTCGTCACGATGAGGACCACGGCGAACGCCTGCGTCGCCAGCACGACGACTCTCTGCCTGAATCGTGGCCGTTTCGGCGTGTCCGTGAACTGGGTCGGGCGCGATGGAACGACCGGTTTCGGCCGGGCCGTGGCCGTGACCGCGGACACGGGATACTTCTGGTTCTTCAGCGAGAACAACGTCGAGATGGTGATCAAGGTCGTCGACGGCCGGAGCTTCAACTCGCGTTTCTGGGTCTTCGCGGGGGGACTCACCGACGTGCGAACGGGAATCACGGTCACGGACAGCCAGACGGGCGTCGCGCGGGTCTACTCGAACCCGCCCGGCGTTTCGTTTGCCCCGATCCAGGACACCAACGCCTTCACCGAGACCGGCGCCGTCGGGGCGGCGAGCCCGATCGATGCGGATGCCGTTCGGGCCGCGCAGTCGGCCGGGGCGGAGCTCTCGCGTCTCGCCGGCACGGGAGGCGGTGCGCCGTCCGGACGACAGCAAGCGCCCCGTGCGTCGCGAGCGCCACCGCGCTGTGCCTGAACGCCTCGCGTTTTCGCGTGAGCGCCGCCTGGACCCGGCCGGACGGCACGTCGGGCGCGGGACAAGCGGTCTCCCTGACGGGCGACACGGGGTACTTCTGGTTCTTCAGCGCCAACAACGTCGAGATGGTCATCAAGGTGGTCGACGGCCGTCCCGTGAATTCGCACTTCTGGGTCTTCGCGGGAGGCCTGACCAACGTCCGGGGGGTGATCACGGTCACGGACACCCGGACGTTCGCCGAGAAGACCTACGAGAACCCCCAGGGAGTGGCATTCGCTCCGATCCAGGACACGGGCCGGGCTGCCGTACTTCTTCGACGAGGGCGCGCAGTTCCTGGACTACAACGACGACGGCCTGATCGATCTTTATGTTCGCGCGCCCGAGCAGGGGCTTCTCTTCCGTAACACCGGCGATGGCTTCGTCAACGCCACGTACGAGGCGGGGATCCCTCCGGGCGGCTTCTTCTGGGGAGACAGCTGGGCGGACGTGAACAACGACGGCTGGCCGGACCTCCTCTACATGAGATCCACGGGGCCCGGGCTGCTCCTGATCAATCAACGAGACGGGACGTTTCTTCCCGACCCGTCGTTCACCGCGATGAATGTCGTCGCCGACACGTCCTCGTGGGCCGACTGGGACAACGACGGCGACCTCGACGTCGCCATGTGGTCGTCGCTGTGCCATCGCTTCTTCAAGAACCAGCTCGACCTCTCGCCGGCATATCGGGATTCCTCCCTGAACGCTCGAGTCGTCAACGCGGCGGGGCACGAGACCGAGCACGGCGCCTCCGTGAAGCTGCGCCGGGGTGGACGTGCCGAATCCGTACGTTCAGACGCAGATCGTCGACTCGGCGTCCGGCCTCCTCGGCCAGAGCCAGTACTCCGTTCACTTCGGGGTGGTCGCGGGCGGGACGTACGAGCTCTCGGTTCTCTTCCCGTCTCCGCTGGGCTCACGCGTCGTCGCCGACAAGACCACCGACCC
>JBBQNC010000046.1:0-15500 GCA_038329555.1 Thermoanaerobaculia bacterium | reverse complement strand
CGTGCGCGTCAACGGGACCGACCACGTTCCCGACGGCGTTCCACTGCTCGCCGCGGAGCTCTCGACGCGCGGTTACGCGACCGCGGCGTTCGTCTCCTCGCTCGTCCTTCGCCACGATTCCGGGATCGCGCGGGGGTTCTCGCTCTACGACGACGAGTTCGAGGCGAACCGGGGCCGCGACCCCCGGGACGTCCTCCCGGAGCGCCGCGCCGACGAGACGGTGACCCGCGCCGCCGGCTGGATCGGCCGGCACCGCGCGGAAAAGAACCCGGCGCCCTACTTCGCCTGGGTCCACCTCTACGACCCCCACGCGCCCTACGAGCCTCCGCCTCCCTGGGACGCGCGCTTCCGCGGCCGGCCGTACGAAGGGGAGATCGCGTACGCCGATTCCTGTCTCGCCCGGCTCCTCGCGGCCGTCGACCCGGCCGAGACGCTCGTCGTCGTCGCCGGCGACCACGGCGAGTCGCTCGGCGAGCACGGCGAGGCGACTCACGGAGTCTTCCTCTACGACGCCACGCTCCGGGTGCCGCTCGTCGTCCGGCTTCCTGGGAAACGGTTCGCCGGGCGCCGCGTCCGGACGCAGGTCGGACTGGCGGATGTCGCTCCGACGGTTCGCCGCCTCGCCGGAACGGCCGCTGCGGAGTCGGACGGGAAGGACCTGTCTTCCCTCTTCGAAGATCCGAACGCGCCCGACCGGCCCGCCTTTTCCGAATCAGACTACCCCGCCTTCGTCCTCGGCTGGTCTCCGATGCGTTCGCTTCGCCTCAAGGGCTGGAAGTTCATCGACGCGCCGCACCGCGAGCTCTACGACGTCCATGCGGACCCCGGCGAGAAGGCGAACCGGTACGGCGGCGAGGACTCGGTGCGGGATCTCGCTCGCTCCCTCGCCGGCATCGTCGCGCGCAAGCCGTTCGCCGAGGCCACGTCCTCGGCCGCCGACCCCGAGGTCGCAAAGAGGCTCGCATCGCTCGGTTACATCTCCGGCGGAGCGGCCGCCGTGAACTACGACCGGATCGACGCATCGCGGATCGACGCCAAGGACCACATCGCCGTCTGGTCCCTGATCGAGTCGGGCCTGATCGCGAGGCAGAAGCGCAACTTCGAGGGAGCCGTCGCGATCTTCGAGCGCCTCCTCGCCGGCTACCCCACCATAAACCCGGTCATCCTCCGCGATTACGCCGAGGCGTGCCGGTGGACCGGCCGGCTCGACCGCGCCGTCGACCTCTACGAAAAGATCCTGAAGACCTCCAAGGCCGAACCGGACGACTTCTTCGGACTCGGGGTGACCTGGCATCTCAAGAAAGACGAGGCGAAGGCCTGCGACAACTTCGAGCGGGCGGTCGCGATGGAGCCGGGGGACACGAACTCCTGGATCGACCTGGGAAACGGGAAGCTCGCGCTCGCCCAGTGGGGGGCCGCCGAGTCGGCGTTCCTGCGCGCGGCGGCCCTAGATCCGAGGTCGATCGATGCCATCTCGGGCCTGGCCGCGGTGGCCTTCGAGAAGAAGGACTACCCGGCGGCCGAGGCGATCCTGCAACGAGGGCTCGGCGTCGCGCCCGGCCACCCCCCGACGCGCTTCAACCTCGCGCTCGTCGAGAAGGCGCTCGGACGGCCGGACGAAGCCCGCCGCATCTACACGGAGCTCGCCGCCGCACCCGATCCCGCCGTCGCGTCGCGGGCGCGCCGCGAGCTCGCCCGGCTCAATGCCGATTCCCGACTCCCGTCGAAAGGAACCTCATGAAACGCGCCCTTGGCTTCGCCGGCCTCACCCTGCTCCTCCTTCTGCGCGCGGGGGGCCTGCGCGGCGAAGAGACGCCCGTGGCGATCCGAGCCGGACGTCTCGTCGACGTCCGCAACTCGAGGATCGTCGAGCGCGCGGTCGTGGTCATCCGTGGGACGCGGATCGAGGCCGTTGGCCCGGGCCTCCCAATTCCCCCGGGCGCCCGCGTGATCGACCTCTCGGGCTCGACCGTGCTGCCGGGCCTGGTGGACTGCCACACGCATCTCGTCGGAGCCGCGCAGGACCTCGATCCCCTGGCGGACGTGCGGAAGACCGCCGCCCAGGTCGCCTACGAAGCGCTTCCGAACGCACGCCGCACGCTCGAGGCGGGCTTCACGACGGTGCGCGACGTCGGGACCTTCCGCGCCTTCGTCGACCTGGCGCTGCGCGACGCGATCGCCCGCGGAGACGTCCTGGGGCCGCGCATGTTCGGAGCCGGCGCCTACGTGACGATCACGGGCGGCGGAGGCGCGTTGAACGGGCTCGCGCCGGACATCCTGCTGCCGCGCGACCTGCGCTTCGGGGTTGCCGACGGGGCGGACCAGGTCCGTCAGCGCGTCCGCGAGATCGCGGGATACGGCGCGGACCTGATCAAGGTGCTCGCGACGGGCGCCTTCCTGACGCACAAGAGCGATCCGGGCGCCGAGGAGCTCACGTTCGAGGAGCTCGCTGCGGCGGTCGGAGAGGCGAAGAAGCGTGGTCTGCGGGTCGCGGCGCACGCGCACGGAGCGGAGGGGATCAAGAACGCCGTCCGGGCCGGGGTCGCGTCGATCGAGCACGGGACGTTCATCGACGAGGAAGGGATCCGCCTCATGAAGGAGCGAGGCACCTATCTCGTCGCCGACATCTACGACGACGACTACATCGTGTCGGAGGAGGCGAAGAAGAACGGGATCCCCAAGGACTTCCTCGCCAAAGAGAGCGACGCCGGACGCGTCCAGCGCGAGAACTTCCGCCGCGCCGTGCGCGCCGGCGTGCGAATCGCCTACGGGACCGACGCCGGGGTCTACCCGCACGGCGACAACGCCAAGCAGTTCACCTACCACGTCAAATTCGGACAGACGCCCATGGAGGCGATCCGTTCCGCGACGATCGTCGCCGCGGAGCTGATCGGAAAGCCCGGGGAGTTCGGTTCGATCGACCCCGGCAAGGCCGCGGACCTGATCGCCGTCGAGGGAGATCCGCTCACGGACATCACACGGCTCGAGCACGTCACCTTCGTGATGAAGGAGGGCCGCGTCGTCAAGGGCCCGCCCCCCCGCTAATCTCCGGATCGAGGGGGGAGTTCGTCCACCGATTCCGCTTTTTTCTAAGCGAAGCGCTCTCTCGGTCGCCGTTCGCGAAGCGAATGCCGCGGCCGATGTCCTCTCTCGGCCGCCGTTCGCGAAGCGAATGCCTGCGGCCGAAAGCCGGGGCCTCGCCGCCTAGCCGGCCTGGCGGACCGTGGTGGCGAGCTTCTCGTACGCGGACGTCAGCGCCGACGCGACCTGTTCCGCCGTGCGGCCCTCGATCTCGTGCCTCTGCACGAGGTGAACGAGCCGACCGTTGGCGAGGATGGCGATCTGGGGGGATGAGGGCGGGTAGCCGGCGAAGTAACTGCGAGCCCGCGCCGTGGCCTCGACGTCCTGTCCGGCGAAGACGGTGGCGCGCCGCGTCGGAGCCGCCGGATGGGAGAGGGAGAGGGCGACGCCCGGACGCGCGACGCCGGCGGCGCACCCGCAGATCGAGTTGACGACCAGCAGCATCGGTTCGCCGCTCGCGGCGATCTCGGAATCCACCTCTTCGGGCGTCGTCAGCTCTCGAAATCCGAGACGGTTCAATTCGTCGCGCATCGGCTGGACCATCATCGGGGGATAGGGCATCGCGGTGTCCTCCTCGCTGAGAACCTATATCCTACCCTTCCGCGACTTTCCCGGGCAGGAAGGAGCAGCGATGGCGGCATGGACCAGACGAGGCGTACTCGGCGCGATGGGAGCCGCCGCCGCAGCGGGCGCGCTCGCTCCCCTGACGCTCGGCGCCGCTTCCAGTAACCCCCCTCCCCTTCCTCCACCGCTCAAGCCCGACGTCTTCCGCGAACGCCAGGCCCGCCTGCGTGCGGCCGCACGCGCGCGCAATGTCGACGCGATCTTCGTGACGCCGTCGACCAACCTCGTCTGGGCCGCGAACCTCTCGATCGGGAGGAGCGAGCGGCTCACCGCTCTCCTGCTCTTCGCAGACGGCCCCGCTCTCCTCGTCACGCCCTCGTTCGAGGCGTCGAACCACCGCCGCACCGCGGTCGTCGACGACGTGGCGACGTGGACGGAAGACCAGGACCCGATGGCTGTCGTGGCGCGGGCGCTGTCCGGCAGGAAGACGGTCGCCGTCGAAGGCTCGACGGCCTACGCCACGGCGTCCTTGCTCGGCGCCGCCACCTCCGTGCGCCTGGACGACGCGGGCCCGCTCTTCGATCCGCTCCGGAGGGTCAAGACGGACGACGAGCAGGCGTTCATCCGTGAGGCGGCGCGCCGGACCAATGCGGCGATCGACGCCACCCACAAGCGGATGCACTCCGGCATGACGGAGAGCGAAGTGGCGGAGGTTCTCGAGGCCGAGTTCTCCCGCCAGAAGGTGCAGGGCGGCGGACTCGTCCAGTTCGGCCCGTCCTCCGCGCTTCCTCATGGAGCTCCCGCCGAGCGGCGTCTCGCCAAGGGAGACGTCGTGTTGATCGACTGCGGCTGCCGCATCCAGGGGTACACGTCCGACATCACCCGCACGGTGTCGTACGGCCCCCCGTCGGACGAGCTCCGAATGGTCTACGACGTCGTCGACAAGGCGGCCAACGCCGGGATCGAGTCGCTGCGCGTGGGAACGACGGGTGAGGCCGCCGACCGCGCCGCGCGAAAGGTGATCGAGGACGCGGGATACGGCGCCTACTTCACGCATCGTCTCGGCCACGGGCTCGGCCTCGACGGTCACGAGCCGCCGTACCTCGTCCGGGGTAATACCGCGCCTCTCGTGGCGGGCAACACCGTCACGATCGAGCCGGGCATCTACATGCCGGAGAAATTCGGCGTTCGCATCGAGGACGACTACGCCGTTCGCCCGACCTTCCCTCCCGCGAGCCTCTCCTCCCGGCCGGGCGAGCTGACCGTGATCGCGCCGTGAGTCGCGTCGGAAGGCTGCCCGCGGCGATCGCCCTCCTTCTCGCGCCGTCCGTCACGGCGCGCCCGGTCGATGTCCGCGCCGGTCGCGACGTCCTCGTGGTCCTGAACAAGTCCGACAACACGGCCTCCCTTCTCGACGCCTCGTCGGCGGAAGAGCCCCGTGCCGGTCGGCCTGCTCGTCGCGCCGGACGGAAGGAGCGCGTGGGTCGCCTCAACCAACGCCGACGTGGTCTCGGTCCTCGATCTCGACCGCCTCGCGGTGCGCGGCCGGCTCACCGCCGGCAAGGAGCCCGACGGCCTCGCCGGAGCGTTCCGCCCGGCACCGGCCCCCGGGCGATGACCCGGTGTTCTCTCCGGACACCGAGAGAGTCCGGGGCTCGGGCCTGATGTCTCACGGCTGGGGCGGTGCCGACCGTCTCGAGGCTCTCGACGTCTTCCGCGGCGCGACGGTGGCCGGAATGATCGTCGTGAACACGCCGGGCGACTGGAATCACGTGTTCCCGCCCCTGCTCCACGCGGAATGGCACGGTTGGACGCCGACCGACACGATCTTTCCCTTCTTCCTGTTCATCGTGGGCGTGTCGATCGCCTTTTCCTTCGGCCGGCGTCTCGCCACGGGCAGCCGTCGCGTCCTCTTCCTCCACACGTTGCGGCGCGCCGCGGCCATCTTTCTCATCGGTCTCGGCTTGAACGTGCTCTCTTTCTTCCTGTTCCATCGGCGCTCCGTGCGGATTCCCGGCGTCCTGCAGAGGATCGGGGTCTGCTTCCTCCTGGCGGCGTCGATCTACCTGCTTCTCGGTCCGCGCGGGCTGCTTCCCGCCGCGGCCGTTCTCCTGGCGACCTACTGGGCGCTCCTGACCTTCGTCCCCGTCCCGGGCTACGGCGCCGGGCGGCTCGACCTCCCCGGCAACCTGGCTTCCTGGGTCGATCGCGCCGTGCTCGGCGATCACACGTGGAAGCACGACCCGGGATGGGATCCCGAGGGCCCGCTGTCGACCGTTCCCGCGGTCGCCACGACGCTCCTGGGCGTCGCCGCGGGCGAGCTCCTTCGGACCGCGAGGCCGCCCGCGTGGAAGCTCGCCGCGCTGATGGCCGGAGGAGGGCTCGCCCTCTCGCTCGGACTTCTCTGGGGCATCGCGTTCCCGATCAACAAGAGCCTCTGGACGTCCTCCTACGCGCTCTTCATGTCGGGCTTCGCCGCCGTCGTGCTGGCTCTCTGCATCTGGGTCGTCGACCTCCGCGGCTGGCGCCGCTGGACGAAGCCGTTCGTGTGGCTGGGGACGAACGCCATCGCGATCTTCGTCCTGTCGACGCTTGCGACGATCCTTTCCCTGGCCCTCAAGCTCCCCGGGCCGGAGGGAAAGCCGCGCTCTCTCTACGGGGCGATCTACCAGTCGGCCTTCCGCCATTTCGCGGACGAGCGGGTTGGATCGCTCCTGTACGCCCTGGCCGTGCTCGGCGTGTGGATCGCCGTCGCGTACGCGCTCCATCGGCGCCGCATCTTCATCAAGGTCTGAAAGTCCCTTCCGACCCACGAGGTTCGCCATGAAGAAATCGACCCGCAAGCTCGTCCACCGCTACCGGCTCCGCAACGGAAAGAAATTCCGGCTCGACGACTGGGACCCGGCCGACACGGGCGGCCTCGACATCGACAAGGAGGAGGCGGCCCGGATGCTCGCGGAAGGGGTCGCTCTCCTGTCCGACTTACAGGGAAAGCTCTACGCGCAGGACCGCTGGTCGGTCCTCCTGATCTTCCAGGCGATGGACGCAGCAGGCAAGGACAGCACGATCTCCCACGTCTTCTCGGGGCTGAACCCGCAGGGGTGCCAGGTCACCTCCTTCAAGGCGCCGTCGGGCGAGGAGCTCGACCACGACTTCCTCTGGAGGATCACGAAGGCGCTGCCGGAGCGCGGGCGGATCGGGATCTTCAACCGGTCGCACTACGAGGAGGCCCTCGTCGTCCGGGTGCACCCCGAGATCCTCCGGGGCGAGAAGCTGCCGACCGAATGCGTCGGCAAACACATCTGGGAAGAACGCTTCGAAGACATCAACGCCTACGAGCGGCACCTCCGACGAAACGGGACCTGCATCCTGAAGTTCTTCCTGTACGTCTCGAGGGAAGAGCAGAAGAGACGATTCCTCGAACGGATCGAGCGGCCCGAGAAGAACTGGAAGTTCTCGCTCGCGGACGCCGAGGAGCGCAAGCTCTGGGACGACTACATGCGCGCCTACGAGGATGCGATCCGGGCGACGAGCACGAAGTGGGCGCCCTGGTACGTCGTACCCGCGGACCACAAGTGGTTCACGCGCCTCGTGGTCGCCGCCGCGGTCGTCGACGCGCTCGAGGAGCTGGACGTCCGCTATCCGAAGCTGGCCCCGGAGCAGCTCCGCGCCCTCGCCGCCGCGCGCAAGGCCCTCATGAAGACCTAGCGTGCTTCGCCGGAGCGGCGAGGCCTCGTCGGGCCTCCTCAGCCTTCACGGCCTTCTCGGCCATCTGGTCTCCTACAACTTCCGGTAGATCTCCGCGCCGTCGCGGACGAACTCCTCGGACTTCTCCGCCATTCCGCGCTCCAGCGCGGCCTCCTCGGCGACCCCGAGGGTCGCGGCGTAGTCGCGGACGTCCTGCGTGATCTTCATCGAGCAGAAGTGCGGGCCGCACATGCTGCAGAAGTGCGCGAGCTTGGCGCCCTCCGCGGGAAGCGTCTCGTCGTGAAACTCGCGGGCGGTCTCCGGGTCGAGCGACAGGTTGAACTGGTCCTCCCACCGAAAGTCGAATCGCGCCTTCGAAAGCGCGTCGTCGCGCAGCCGCGCATCGGGATGTCCCTTCGCAAGGTCCGCCGCGTGCGCGGCGATCTTGTAGGCAATGACGCCGTCCTTCACGTCCTTCTTGTTCGGAAGACCGAGGTGCTCCTTCGGCGTCACGTAACAGAGCATGGCCGTTCCGAGCCAGCCGATCATCGCCGCCCCGATCGCGGAGGTGATGTGGTCGTAGCCCGGCGCGATGTCCGTCGTGAGCGGGCCGAGCGTGTAAAAGGGGGCCTCCTGGCAGATCGTGATCTGCTTCGCCATGTTCTCGGCGATCAGGTGCATGGGCACATGGCCCGGCCCTTCGATCATCACCTGGCAGTCGTGCTTCCACGCCTTTCCGGTGAGCTCGCCCAGGGTCGTGAGCTCGGCGAACTGCGATTCGTCGTTGGCGTCGGCCGTCGACCCCGGCCGCAGCCCGTCCCCGAGCGAGAACGAGACGTCGTACGCCTTCATGATCTCGCAGATCTCGTCGAAGCGGGTGTAGAGGAACGACTCCTGGTGGTGCGCGAGGCACCACTTCGCCATGATCGATCCGCCCCGCGAGACGATGCCGGTCACCCGCTTCGCCGTCAGGGGGATGTAGCGCAGCAGGACGCCCGCGTGGATGGTGAAGTAGTCGACGCCCTGCTCGGCCTGCTCGATCAGCGTGTCCCGGTAGACCTCCCAGGTCAGCTCCTCCGCCTTGCCGTCGACCTTCTCCAGGGCCTGGTAGATCGGCACGGTGCCGATCGGCACGGGCGAGTTGCGCAGGATCCACTCGCGGGTCTCGTGGATGTTCCTGCCGGTCGAGAGGTCCATCACGGTGTCGGCGCCCCATCGCGCGGACCACGTCATCTTCTCGACTTCCTCCTCGATCGACGAGGTCACCGCGGAGTTGCCGATGTTGGCGTTGATCTTCACGAGGAAGCGGCGGCCGATGATCATCGGCTCGGACTCGGGGTGGTTGACGTTTGCGGGGATGATGGCCCGGCCCCGCGCGACCTCGCTGCGGACGAGCTCCGGCGCGACGTTCTCCCGGACGGCCACGTACTCCATCTCGGGCGTGATCTCCCCCTTGCGCGCGTAGTGCATCTGCGTCACGGAGCCGCGACCGCGGAGGACCCGGCGCGGACGGGACATCGCGAGCTCCGGCGCGTTCGTCCGAACCGGATCGCTCGCGTCGTACTCGCCGCGCGCCAGGATCCACGGCCGGCGCAGCTCCGGCAGACCCTG
The DNA here is from genome assembly GCA_038329555.1 of Thermoanaerobaculia bacterium. Lineage (GTDB taxonomy): Bacteria > Acidobacteriota > Thermoanaerobaculia > UBA5066 > Gp7-AA6 > JALYUA01. The sequence continues at coordinate 6,557 of JBBQNC010000046.1, read as the reverse complement.
CCGCAGGTCGATCGCCGCCTCGGGGTCCGTATAGGGGCCGGACGTGTCGTAGACGCGGAAGGGGGGATGGATCTCCGTCTCCCCGCGGATCCCCTTCGTCGGGTGCAGGGCGATCTCACGGAACGGAACCCGCATCCCGCCAGGACCGGAGACGTACACCTTCTTCGATCCGGGCAGCGGAAGTCGGTTGGCGACCTCGTTCGACGGAATGGCGTCGCGGCGGATGCTCATGGGTCCTCCCTACGGCGGCATTACCCGCGTCAGGTTCTGGGGTCATCGGAAAAACCGAACTCTCAGCCGTCGGCGCGAATCGCCGAGTAGGCTCCCCCGAGGATTCGGAGTCTACTCCCACACGGGTTTGTCGGCCGGCGCGGTCTTAACACACGGTTCAAAGCGGACAAAGGAATCGAAAAATGCAGAAGCGCTTCGGCGCTGGCACGTTCCTTGAAGGAGGGACTCCGGGAGGCTCCATGACCGACGCGAAGAAAGACTGGCGCACGCCCTACGCGGGCCCCGACTCGAACAAGCCGGGCATCGACTCCGGCATGTCCGAGAAGGAAAAGGACGAGATGCTCGATCAGATGGAGCAATTCGAAGGCCCCGAGCGCCGCGAGGTGCGCGGCGACGATGACAAGGAGCCGCCGAAGGATCCCGGCGTCTCTCACTCTTGAACTCCTGACGGCCGGTCCCGGCATCCGCCGGGACCCCGGCTCGGACGCCATTCGTCCGGAGGGAGCGTCGTAGAATCGCGCCCTCCGTGGCCGTTCAACCCTTTCTCCCCTTCGACTCGCCGAGCTCGCCTCCCGACTCCGCTGCCGTAGCGGATCCCGAGCCGGCGCGCGCTTCCGAAGCTGCGGGCCGGCCGGAGCGGCTTGCGGACGTGGCTTCCTCCGACTCCCGTCTGATCGCCGAATTGAAGCGCCTCGCCTCCGGGCATCCGCTCGATGAGAAGGTGCTGTTGTCCCTCTCCCTTCTGGTCGGACACCAGATCGTCGAGCGCCTCGCGCGCTCGGGCGGTCTCGTCCTGAACCTCCGCGTCGAAACGCTTCGCACGCTCGCCCACGCCGTGGCCGGCCCCTCGATCGCCCGGGAGGGCTCGAAGCTTCTGTCCCGCGCGCAGGCCCTCGCCCTGATCGAGCAGTCGTGCTCGGAGATCCTCGACGATTCCTCCTACTTCGGGGCGCTGCGGGACCGTCCGGGCTTCCATCGGGCGATCCAGAACGCCTTCGACGAGCTGCGCGCCGCGGGTCTCGCCCCGGGCGCGCTTCCCGCCGGGGCCTTCGCCGACCCTCGCAAGCCGCGCGAGCTGCGTCGGATCCTCGAGAGCTACGAAGAGGCGCTGAGGCTCGGGAAGTGGATCGATCGCGCCGGAGTCCTGCGCCGCGCGACGCAGTTGGCCGAGGCGGCCGGGCCCGGAGGCCGAGCCTTCCTGTATCTCCTTCCGGAGAGCCTCGAGCTTTCGGCGGCCGAACGGCGGTTCCTGGAGGGCGCCGGCGGCGAACGGATCCTTCGCGTGCCGGCGGACACCGCGCCGGAGTGGACCGAGCGCTCCGCCGGCGCCCGCATCTTCCGGGCCGCGGGCGAAGAAAACGAGGTCCGGGCGGTCTTCCGCGAGATCCTCGCCGCCGGCATCCCGTTCGATCAGGCGGAGGTCCTGCATACGGACGCCGCAACCTATCCGGCGCTGGCGTTCGAGCTCGCGGCGGAGCACGGCGTTCCGTGCACGTTCTCGGGCGGAGTCGCCGCCGCGTTCTCGTCCCCCGGCCGGGCCGCCCTCGCGTGGCTGCGGTGGATCGGGAACGGCTTCGAGGCCGAGGTTCTGCGCGAGGCGCTGGCCGGCGGCGTCATTGCCTTTCCCAGGGGCATGTCGCCGGCGCGGACTGGACCGCTCGCTGCCGCCCGGGAGCTGCGCCGCGCCGCGATCGGCTGGGGAAGCGAACGGCACCTGCCCGCGCTCGACCGGCTCGCCGCCGAGATCCAGTTCCGGAAACGGCGCCCCCAGGACGACGACGATGCGGAGGCGGACCGGGCGCGCCGCGAAAAGCGGCTCGCCGCCCTCGCGGCGGCAAAGATCTTCATCGCCCGTGCGCTCTCGCTCGCGCCTCCGGGCCCCGACGCCCGGCTGGGAGACCTCTCCCGAGGCGCGCGCGATTTCGTCAAGGAGTTCGCGCGGGTGACCGACGACCTCGACGCCGCTGCGGCGGCCGGCTTGACGAAACTCTTCCAGGAATTCGAGTCTCTCGCGACCCCCGCGGCCTCCCTCGCCCAGCTCGTCGGCCGCCTGACGGACGCCGTCCTCGCGCTGCACGTCACGCCAGACCGCCCGCGCCCGGGCCGTCTCCATTTCGCGGAGTTCCGATCCGGCGGATTTTCGGGCCGTCCTCACACCTTCGTGATCGGCCTCGACGAGAAGCGGCATCCCGGCGGCGGAAGGGAAGATCCGGTTCTCTCGGACGCCGAACGCCAGCAGATCAACGCGCTTTCGTCGGCGGCGCTGCCGCTCGCCCCCGATCGATCCGCCGAAAGCTCGCTGGCGATGCGCTCGTGCATCGCCCGGCTGCGCGGGAACGTCTCGTTCGGTTACGCGGGCTGGAGCCTGCGGGATCTGGCCAACCCGGGCGAGGTCTTCCCCTCGCCCTTTCTGCTCGAGGCGTTCCGTCTCCGGGAAGGCGAAGCGGACGCCGACTACGCGCGGCTCGCGTCGGCGCTCGGCGAAGGCGAAGGCTTCGTGCCGGGGATCGACCGCGCTCTCGACGAGACGGAGTGGTGGCTCGCTCGGATCGGCGACCGGCGCGGGCCGGAGCAGGCCTCGGGCATCGCGGCGCTCTATCCCTGGCTCGCCGACGGCCTCGAAGCGCTGGAGGCGCGGGGCTCGGCGGACCTCACGCGCTGGGATGGTGTATTTTCGTCGCCGACCCCCGAGCTCGACCCGCGCTCGAACGGGCAGCCGATGTCGAGCTCCCGGATCCAGATGCTGGCCGAGTGCCCGTTCGGCTATTTCCTCCAGCACGTCCTCAAGCTCGAGGCGCCCGAAGAACCGAAGGACGACCGGACGGAGTGGCTCGACGCCCGAAGCGCGGGCAGTCTCATCCACCGGGTCTTCCGCCTCTTTCTCGAGACGCTCTCCGCCGAGGGGCGAAGACCCTCCCATCCCGCGGATCTCCCGACGATCGAGGGTCTGGCCGAGCGGGAGCTCCTCGAAGAGCGGAAACGGATCCCGCCCCGGAGCGAGCTCGCGTTCGTCCGGCGCCGCGACGACGTACTCTTCGCCTGCCGGACCTTTCTGCTGTCCGAAGCCGCGCGGTCCGCGGACATCGAGCCCGTCGCCTTCGAGGTCGCGTTCGGGATCGTGGACGAAAACCGTCCCTCCGAGCACCCCGATCCGGTCGAAATCCCTCTCGCGGGCGGCCGGTCCATTCGTCTGCGCGGCTCGATCGACCGCGTGGACCGGGCGCCCGACGGGCGCTTCCATGTCTGGGACTACAAAACGGGCACGGCACTGTACATCCACGAGGAACGAGGGATCTCCGCGGGACGCCAGATCCAGCCGGCGCTCTATGCCCTCGCCTGGGAGGCTCTCGTCGCGCGGCGCGGGGAGCCGGGACAAGGCAGCGTGGCCGGCTCCGGCTACTTCTTCCCGGGACGCAAAGGGCTCGGCGAGCGCTTCGCCATTGCGTTCTCGGGAGAGGAGACGCGAAAGGCTCTCGACACGCTTTTCGATCTCCTCGCGGGCGGCGCCTTTCCTCATACGCCCGACAAGGACGCGGACTGCTTCGTGTGCCGGGATCTCGCCGGCTTCTGCGAGAACCGCGAGGAGTCGGGGAAGGTGAGCCACTCCAAGCTCTCGCGCTCGACGAATCCCGCGCTCGTCGCCTGGCGGAATCTCCATGAGTCGTGACCTCCGCGACGCCGGCCCCCGCCGCCGCATCCGCGAGGCGATCGATCGCAACCTTCTCGTCGAGGCCGCCGCGGGCACCGGAAAGACGACGAGCCTGGTCGACCGGATGGTCGCCCTCGTCGCGGCCGGCATCCCGGTCGAACGGATCTGCGCGGTCACGTTCACGATCAAGGCGGCGGCGCAGCTCGATCAGAAGTTCCAGAACGCGCTCGAGAAGGCGGCGCGGGAGGAGTCCGACCCGGTCCCGCGGGCACGCTTCGAAGAGGCCCTGTCGCGGCTCGACGCCTGTTTCATCGGCACGATCCACGCGTTCTGCTCGCGTCTCCTCCGGGAGCGGCCCGTCGAGGCCGGCCTCGATCCCGGCTTCGAGGAGATGGACGAAGCTCAGGACGCGATCGAGCGCGGAGAGTCCTGGCGCCGCTATGGCGAGCGGCTGTTCACGGAAGGCAGTCCCCTGCTGGGTCGCCTCCTCGTGGCTGGCCTCGAGCTCGAGAAGCTGCGCTTCGCCTACGACGTCCTCTGCGAGAACGGGGACGTGGACCCGGTTGCGGAGGCGCCGGGAAAGCCTCCGGACCTTTCGGGAGTGCGTCAACGGCTGGAAGCCTTCCTGGAACGCGCCCTCTCGGAGATTCCGCCGACAGTGCCGACGTCCGGTTGGAACAAGCTCCAGGCGGCGCTTCGGACCGCAGGCCGGATGCGGGGCCTGCTCGACCTCGACGCGAGCCCGCAACTCGTGTCCGTCCTCCGGGAGCTCGACCGCGCGGGGCGCAAGTTTGAGACAAAGGGCTGGCCGTCGAAGCGCTCCGCCCAGCAGTTGTGGAGCGATTTCGAAGCGTTCCGCTCCGACGTTCTCTCGCCCTCGCTCCGCCTCTGGCGCGAGTACCTGCACCCCATCGCGATGGCGGCCATCGTCCCCGCGGCGGAGGAATACGCGGCCTGGAGGCGGCGCGAGGCGCGCGTCAACTTCCAGGATCAGCTTCTCTTCGCTCGCAACCTCCTGCGCGACCATCCTGAGGCGCGCCGGGAGCTCCAGGAGCGGTTCACTCCCGTCCTCGTCGATGAATTCCAGGACACGGACCCGATCCAGGCTGAGGTTCTCCTCTACCTGACGGGGTCAGACGTGACCGAAAAGGACTGGCGGCGCCTCGCGCCCGTTCCGGGGTCGCTCTTCGTCGTCGGAGACCCGAAGCAGTCGATCTACCGCTTCCGCCGGGCGGACATTCAGACGTACGACACCGTCGCCCAGATCCTCCGCAAGTCGGGAGGAGAGGTCCTCCGCCTGTCGACGAACTTCCGTTCGACCGCGGAAATCTGCGGGTGGGCGAACGGAGTCTTCGAACGGATCTTCCCGGCGCTCGGAACGGCGTCGCAGGCGGCCCACGTGCCGCTCGATCCTTTCGCCGGCCCCGCGGGAGGGGACCTCGAGGTCTTCCGCATCGACGTGCCCTCGGCTTCGCGGCATTCCGACATGCTCGATCCCGACGCGGAGCGGATCGCCGAAACGATCGCCTCCGCGATCGCGGGCGAAGGTCCCTTCGGCAGCGGCTGCGCGTCGCCCTCCGACTTCCTCCTTCTCGCGCGGCGACGGGCGAATCTCCCGTGCTACGCCCGCGCCCTGGAAGCGCGCGGAATGCCCTACGAGATCGCCGGCGGCGGCGCGTTCCGCGAGTCGGAGGAGATCGCCTCCCTGCTCACCGCGATCGAGGCGGTCGCCGACCCGGAAAACCCCGTTCCTCTCGTCGCCGCGCTGCGTGGGAGACTCTTCGGCGTCGACGACGAGGCCCTCTACCGCTTCCGGCGCGCTGGCGGGCGTTTCGACTTCCGGGGCGCGCCGCCCGCCTCCGCGGACGCCCGGATACGCCGCGCGTTTCACCTCCTCCGGGAGGGAGCCGACTTTGTCGATTCGCTTCCCCCCGCCGGGGCTCTGTCCCGCTTCCTCGAGCGGCTCGGATCGATCGCGCTCGCCGCGGGCGGATCGCTCGGCGACGCTCGCGCGGGGAATCTGCTGAAGGCGCTCGCGTCGGCGCGCGAGCTCTCGCGCGAGGGAGACGATTTTCGAGCGATCGTGCGACGCCTGAAAGAGCTCACGAGCGCCGGCGAAGTCGAAGAGATGGTGACGCGTCCCGGCCGGACGGACGTCGTGCGCCTCATGACACTCCACCGCGCGAAGGGTCTCGAGGCGCGCTTCGTCTTCCTGGTCGACCCGACGGATCCGAAGCCGCGGGAGCCGGTCGTCTGGATCGACCGGTCGACGGATCCCCCGCGCGCGCACCTCCTCGTCCAGCACTGGACGGGGCCGTTCTCGAGCGAGGAGATCGCGAGGCCGCTCGATTGGGAGGAAAAGAAACAGCGCGAGCAGGAGTTTCTCGCCCGCGAGGACGAGCGGCTCATGTACGTCGCGGCGACCCGGGCGCGGGAGGCGCTCGTCGTGACCTTCAAGATCAAGGCGGACGGGGAGGCTGGCGGCCCGTGGAAGAGCCTCGACCCGCACATTTCGCGGGCTCTGCCGCGGAGGGCGTTCCCCGCAACGGCTCCCTCGGGACCGGCGGAGTCGTCGCCGAAGACGGCGGCCGCTCTCAAGGAGTTCCGGTCCGCGCGCCCCGCGAGACTCGCGGCCGCAACCCGGCCGACGTACGCCTCCGCGACGGTGACGGCGATC
>JBBQNC010000045.1:0-15888 GCA_038329555.1 Thermoanaerobaculia bacterium | reverse complement strand
GTGGGCTTGGAATTGAAGATGAACGGGTTGTTCTTCAGGTTGTAGAGGTCGGAGTTGCGTTTGAAGCTCGTGATGACCATCCAGTAGAAGGGGAACCCCAGCACGACGGCGAAGAAGATCAGCGTGAGCGCATGCACGACGCGCCCGAGCAGCTCCCGCGATCTGCGTCCGGCCATCTATCCGGCGGCTTTCCGCCGCAGGCCGGGCGTCACGTGACCTCCGCGCGGTGGGCGGAGCGGAGCATGAGCCAGGCGACCAGAGCGAGCACCGGAACCAGGAAGAGCGAGATCGCGGCTCCCTCCGCAAGGTCGCTCCCGAGGATGCCCGTGAAGAACGCCAGGGACGGCAGGACCTGCGTCGTGTCGTAGGGCCCGCCGCGGGTCAGGATGTAGACGACCGTCATGTCGGTGAAGGTGAAGATCACCCCGAAGAGGACGGCGACGTTGATGATCGGGAGCATCATCGGCAGCTGGATCTGAAAGAGACGCCGGAAGAACCCGGCGCCGTCGACGGCCGCCGCTTCGGGGATGTCCTTCGGGATCGCCGTCCAGCCCGCCAGGAGGATCACGGTCGAGAACGGAAGCATGTGCCAGGCATGGACGAGGATCACGGACGCCATCGCGAGCTTCGGCTCGCCGAGATACATCGGCGGAGAGAACTCGTTGACGAGGTGCATCCGGATGAGGACCCAGTTGATGACGCTGTAGAGGGAGTCGAGGATCCACTTCCACCCGATGGAGCCGATCGAGACCGGAGCGACCCAGGGCAGGAGGATCAGGAACCGGACGAACCGCCGACCCGGAAACGGGTTCTTCAGCGCGAGGGCGAGGATGTTCGCACCGATCAGGACCAGCACCTGCGAGGCGATCGTGAAGGTGAACGAGTTCCGGAGCGACCGGAGGAACGTCGGGCTCTGGAGCACGGACTTGAAGTTGTGGAGGCCGACGAAGTGGTAGCCGACGCTGCCGACCTTGACGTCGCCGACGCTGTAGAGGAAGGCGAGCACGAAGGGCACACCGACGAGCGCCACGACGTAGAGGACGGCGGGGAGGAACATCGCCGGTCCGAGCCAGCGCTGGCGGCCCATGGCGCTCATTTCAAGGGCAGTCCGCTCATACCAGAGGAACGCGACTCGTCCTGGTCCCCGTCTCCCGGTCGAAGAACTTCAAGTCCCCCTCCCGGACGGCGAACGCGTGGACGGAGCCGGCCGGAAACGACGCGCCGTGGGTCGACGACATCCGGCAGATCGCCGTCTTGCTATCGAAGGCGCCGCCGTCGAGCTCGCCGTAGAGGATCCTCTCGGCGCCGAGGTACTCCTCATGCCCGATGCGGAACTTGAGGGGCACGTACGGCCCGACCCGCTCCGCGGCGCGGATGTCCGCGGGGACCGCCGCCTGTCCCGCGAGGTGCGTGACGGGGAAGAAGTGCTCCGGCCGGAAGCCCACGATGACCTTTCCGTGCTCGAGCAGGTTCATCGGGGGCGATCCCAAGAACGTCGCGACAAACGTGTCGGCCGGCTCGTCGTAAACCTCGGCCGGGGTGCCGATCTGGCGAACCGAGCCCTTGTTCATGACCGCCACCCGGTCGCCCATCGCCATCGCCTCGACCTGGTCGTGGGTCACGTAAATCGTCGTCGTGCCCATTCTCTTCTGGAACTGCTCGAGCTCCGTGCGAGCCGAGGCGCGGAGCTTGGCATCGAGGTTGGAAAGTGGTTCGTCCAGGAGGAAGAGGGAAGGCTCCCGCACGATCGCGCGGGCGAGCGCGACGCGCTGGCGCTCTCCGCCCGAGAGCTCGCGAGGCTTGCGGTGCATGAGGTGCGGGATCCCGAGAAGCCCGGCGGCCCAGAGCGCCTTCTTCTCCCGCTCCGCCTTCGGCGTCCCCTGGGCCTTCAGCGGGAACGTGATGTTCCCGAGCACCGTCAGGTGGGGATACAGCGCGTAGCTCTGAAACACCATCGCGATGCGGCGTTCGCGCGGCGTCAGGTCGTTGACGACCCGTCCGCCGATCAGGATTTCTCCGGAGGTGGGCTCCTCGAGCCCCGCGATCATGCGGAGAAGAGTGGTTTTTCCCGACCCCGAGGGGCCGAGGAGGACGAGGAACTCGCCCTCCCGGCTCTCGAGGTTCACATCGTTGACGGCCCCGAACTCCCCCTTCTTGAAGACCTTGGTGAGCCCCCGCGTCTGGACGATCGCCATGGCGCGGGAGCTTACTTTCTCGTTTGTCCGGTTCTCATTTCCATTTCGCGAAGATGCGCTTGATCTCGGTCTCCGCAGTCTTCACCGCCTCCTCGGGCGTGACGTCGCCCTTCGCGGCGCGCGCGAACATCGTGGGCAGCACGAACGTATTGAAGACCTCGTCGATACCCGCCGTGGCGTAGCCGGGGTATCCGACGTTGGTCGCCCACTCGAGAACGTTGCCGAGCACCTTGTACTTTTCGTTCGGGACCGCCTTCGGGTCGCTGCCGAGCTGCGTCTTGATGTCGGGAACGGTCGAAGGGAAGCAGGGGAAGTTGTAGAACTCGCTGGCCTTGAATGCGGCGCCGAAGTTGTCGATGTAGTCGGTCAGGAACTGCTTCGCGCCCTCCTTGTTCTCCGCGAATTCCCAGATCGCGTAGCAGTCCATGACGTGCTCCGCGGCGATTCGCCGGGCCGGTCCCTTCAACGCCTGGGCGATCTGGATGTTCTTGGACATCTCGGGGTTGTCTTTTTCCGCCGAGCGCGTCACGGAAATGGCGTTCGCGACGAACGACAGCTTTCCGGCCAGGATGCCGCGGTTGTTCGACGACGGGTCCCATGTGAAGACCTCGGGCGTCTCGCATTCCTTGTAGAGCGCGTTCATGAACTTGACGGCTTCGATCGTGTTCTTGGAGTTGATCGTGCAATGGCCCGCCTCGTCCTGCTCCGCCCCGCCGTAGGACCAGAGAAGCGCCCGGACGGCCATGTTCGTGTCGAGCTCCTGCGAGAGCCCGATCCCCACCGGGTTGCCGGCCGTGTCCTTGATCTTCTTGCCGCCGGTCCGAAGGTCGTCCCATGTGTCGGGACCGTTCGGAAATCCGACCCTCTCCCAGAGATCTTTCCGGTAGTTGCCGGGGTCCGGAACGAAGGAGTCCGAGAACGCGAAGTACTTCTTCGTCTTCGGGTTGTAGGTCGACTTGTGAGCCAGGTCGATCTTCTTGCCGTGTTTCTTCTCGACCGCCTGGTAGATCTCGCCGTGATCGATCACCTGCTTCTCGTAGGCGGCCGGCGGGGCGAGGAACATGAACAGGTCGTGGCCCTTCTTGGCCGCGACTTCCGCGGCCGCACGGGCGTTGACCTCCGCGATCGCGATGTGGTCGACGATGACTTCGGTGTTGTTCTTCGCCCCCCATTCCTTGGTGTAGACGCCGTCGAACCACTTGTCGTAGCCCGGAACGAAGTGGCTCCATTGAATGATCTTCAGGGTCTTGCCCGCTCCCGACGCGCGGGAGGGGAAGAAAAATGCGGGCCCCGAAACGGTGGCCGCAGCGAGCGCGCCGGCTCCGGTCAGCTTGCCGAACTGCCGGCGGGTCATTCCGCCGGAGGGCTTCCTGGAACTTTTCCTCGCCATACTCACCTCCATTGTGGGAAACGGATCCGGCGGGGCGCACCCCGCCGGACGAGCGGCGAATCACATGTTAGATGTGCTGGATGTCGCGGTCCTTCGTCTCCTTGAGGAACACGGCGCCGATCACGAACGTGATCAGAGCCACGATCACGGGATACCAGAGGCCCGCGTAGATGTTTCCGCGCGATGCGACCAGGGCCGTGGCGAGAAGCGGAAGCATTCCGCCGAACCACCCGTTGCCGATGTGGTACGGCAGCGACATCGACGTGTAACGGATCCGGGTCGGGAAGAGCTCGACCAAAAACGCCGCGATCGGCCCGTAGACCATGGTCACGTAGATCACGAGGATGAAGAGAATCAAGATCGTCATCGGGTAGTTGATCTCGGCCTTGTCGGGAGCCGCGGGATAGCCCGCGGCCTTGAGGGTGGCCTTGTACTTGTCCTCGTCGTAACCCCGCAGCTCGGTGGCGCCGATCTTCGTCACGACGGCCTCGCCCGGCACCGGCGGCAGCTCGGTGAACGACAGGCCCGCCTTCGTGAGGAAGTCCTTCGCCTTGTCGCACGGCGAGAACACCGTCTTCGGCGTCGGGAAGATGTGCATCCTGCAGTTCTCCGCCGCGACGGTGATGGGAGTCGCGGTCGCGAACCGCTCGAGACCGGGGTTGACGTAATGGGTCAGGGCCTTGAAAAGCGGGAAGAAGGTGAGCGCCGCGATGAGGCATCCGGTGAGGATGATCCACTTGCGGCCGATCCGGTCCGAAAGGGAGCCGAAGACGATGAAGAACGGCGTCGCGAGAACGAGAGACACCGCGATCAGGATGTATGCCGTCAGGTAGTCGAGCTTGAGATAGAGCGTCAGGAAGAAGAGGGCGTAGAACTGTCCGGCGTACCACACGACGCCCTGACCGGCCGTCGCTCCGAAGAGCGCGACCAGAACGATCTTCGCGTTGGACCACGTGGCGAAGCTCTCGGTCAGGGGCGCCTTGGAGCCCTTGCCCTCCGCCTTCATCCGTTTGAAAATCGGCGACTCCTGCAGTTTCAGCCGGATGTAGATCGAGAAGATCAGAAGGATGATCGACAGCAGGAACGGGATCCGCCAGCCCCAGTTCTTGAAGTCGTCGGGGCCCAGCTTCCAGCGGCAGAAGCCGATGATGAGAAGCGACATGAAGAGCCCGAGCGTCGCCGTAGTCTGGATCCATGCGGTGCTGTAGCCCCGCCGCCCCGGCCGGGAGTGCTCCGCGACGTACGTCGCCGCCCCGCCGTACTCTCCGCCGAGCGCGAGGCCCTGAAGGAGCCGGAGGAGGACGAGCAGGATCGGCGCCATGAAGCCGATCTTGGCGTACGTCGGCAGCAGGCCGACGGCGGCCGTGGACGCACCCATGACCACGATCGTGACGAGGAACGTGTACTTACGGCCGACGAGGTCGCCGATGCGTCCGAAGAAGAGCGCGCCGAACGGCCGGACGAGGAATCCGGCGGCGTACGTCACGAACGAGGAGAGCAGCGCCGCGGTGGCGTTTCCGGGAGGGAAGAAGAGCGCCGCGAAGAAGGGAGCGAGGGTTGCGTAGAGATAGAAGTCGTACCACTCGAAGACCGTTCCCAGCGACGAGGCAAAGATGACCCGCCTTTCGTCGGCGGTCAGCGCGCTGCCGGGGGCCGGGCCGTCCATGGTGGATGCGGTCGCCATGTTCCCTCCTCTAAAAAAGTAGAGATGCACCGAGCCCGAATCGAGCCATGGATTTGACGGGTTGGGCGGCTGCCGGGAAGTCGGGTCTCGCGCGGCGCCTCGATAGGGAGCGCGTCGGCCGGGACCGGAGGACCGCCGGCGCGCCGGAGGGGCGGTCGAGGCGCTCTCTGTGAGGATGACGACCCGCTCGCTGCGAGCGTTGAGGATTCGTGGGCGCAAAGAGTTTCAGAGTTTCCGGCGATGTCAAGAGGTCTTCGCTCCGAGGCCCCCATCGGTAATAACAATCGCCCCACGGAGAACGGGCCGTTCCCGGACTGGAGGATGCGATGGCCAAGAAGCCGGGGCAGACGATCGAAGCGCTCCTCCTCGAGAAACGCCGTTTCAAGCCGCCGAAGGCCTTCGTCGAGCAGGCGAGCGTTTCGGATCCGGCGGCCTACCGGAAGGCGGACCGGGACTTCCAGAAGTTCTGGGCGAACTTCGCCCGGGAGCTCGACTGGTACAAGCCCTGGCGAAAGGTGCTCGACTGGAAGCCGCCCCGGGCGAAGTGGTTTCTGGGGGGTAAGCTGAACGCGTCGTTCAACTGCGTCGACCGGCACGCGGACGGGCCGCGCCGCAACAAGGCCGCGATCATCTGGGAGGGCGAGCCCGGCGACCAGAGGACGATCACCTTCCGCGAGCTGAAGCGCGAGGTCTCCAAGTTCGCGAACGTGCTCAAATCGCTCGGAATCCGGAAGGGCGACCGCGTGACGCTCTACCTGCCGATGATCCCCGAGCTTCCGATCTCGATGCTCGCCTGCGCCCGGATCGGGGCCATCCATTCGGTCGTCTTCGGCGGGTTCTCGGCCGAATCCCTCCGCGACCGGATCAACGACCAGGGCGCGAAAATCCTCGTCACGGCCGACGGCGGATGGCGGCGGGGCAACGCCGTCCCGTTGAAGAAGATCTCGGACGAGGCGCTCGCGGGCACGCCGACGATCCAGAAGCTGATCGTGGTGCGCCGGACGGGCGGCGAGGTCGGCTGGCGGGCCGGGCGCGACCTCTGGTGGTCCGAGCTCATGGCGGAGGCCTCGGCCGACTGCCCGCCCGCGAAGATGGACGCCGAGGACCCTCTTTACATCCTCTACACGTCCGGAACCACCGGAAAGCCGAAGGGGATCCTGCACACGACGGGCGGCTACATGGTGGGGACCTACGCAACGAGCAAGTGGGTGTTCGACCTGCGCGAGGAGGACGTTTACTGGTGCACCGCGGACATCGGGTGGGTCACGGGCCACTCCTATGTCGTGTACGGGCCGCTCGCCAACGGCGCAACCTGTCTGATGTACGAAGGCGCCCCGGACACTCCGGCCCGCGACCGGTTCTGGGACCTGATCGAGCGGCACGGCGTCACGATCCTGTACACGGCTCCCACGGCGATCCGCGCCTTCATGAAGTGGGGGACGGAGTGGCCGGAGAAGCACGACCTCTCCTCCCTGCGACTCCTCGGCTCCGTCGGAGAGCCGATCAACCCGGAGGCGTGGATCTGGTACCAGAAATACATCGGCGGCGGTCGGTGTCCCGTCGTCGACACCTGGTGGCAGACCGAGACCGGAATGATCATGATCACGCCGCTGCCCGGAATCACGACGACTCGGCCCGGGTCGGCCACGCAACCATTCCCGTCGGTGCAGGCGAAGATCCTCGACCAGGAGGGTCGCGAGGTGAAGGTCGGGGGCGGTTACCTCGCCATCACGCGGCCGTGGCCCGCCATGCTCCGCACGATCTGGGGCGACGACAAGCGCTACGTCGAGACGTACTGGTCCAGGTGGGGACCCGACGTGTATTTCCCCGGCGACGGGGCCAAGCGCGACGAGGACGGTTACTTCTGGCTCCTCGGGCGCGTCGACGACGTCATGAACGTGGCCGGGCACCGGATCGGGACCATGGAGGTCGAATCGGCGCTCGTCGATCATCCGGCCTGCGCGGAAGCGGCCGTCGTCGGCGTCACGGACGAAATCAAGGGAACGGCGATCGCCGCCTTCGTCATCCTGAAGGAGAAGTCGAAGACGGGCGAGGCGGCCCAGGGCGGGAGCGCCCTCCGGGCGGAGCTCGCCGCGCACGTGGCCAAGAAAATCGGTGCGATCGCCAAGCCCGACCGGCTCTTCTTCACGGCCGACCTCCCGAAGACGCGGTCCGGCAAGATCATGCGCCGCCTGCTGCGCGACATCGCCGAGGGCCGCGTGCTCGGCGACACGACGACGCTCGCGGATCCGGGTGTCGTCTCGGCCTTGAAGCACCAGTACGAGGACAAGGAGAGCTAAGAGCCCCCTCTCTCGGCAGCTGAGCTGCCCGCCGCGCCCGCGCTCCCGAGATTCGGGCGGACTCCGGGCCGGGCGTTACAATCTCGGGAGTGGTGTCCCTCGAAAGCGTTCTGGACGGCCAAACGCTCGGCCGGCTCGATCGCTGGCGGAAGGCGCGCGCTCTCTTCGTGCGTCCGGACGGCGCCGAGGCCGAACGCGCCCTCTCGCAGGCATTGGGCAAGGTCTGGACGCGCGGGCAGATCTACGGACGTTCGCGGCGGATCGCGATCGAGAAGACGGTGTCGGAGCTCCTCGGCCGGATGGAAGAGGCGCTCGGATCGCTGGCCCATCAGGTTCGCGTCGCCCCCGAGGACCCCGCTCAGACGAAATGGGACGCCGTCGGCAACCTCGCCCCCCTTCCCGCGGCCGCGCGGCAGGTCGAGGCGCTCTGGCTCGTGGAGGTGCTCCAGTCGCGCCGCCTCCACGTCGAGTTCCAGACGATCTTCGAGCTGCGCAGCGGCGAGCCCCTCGGCTACGAGGGGCTCCTGCGGGCCCGCGGCATCGACGGAGAGACGCGTCTCGCGGCGGATCTCTTTCCGGCGGCGCAGCGCCTCGGCATCGAGCTGACATTCGAGCGGTTGTCCTGGGTCACCGTCCTCGAGGCGGCCGGCCGGCTTCCCGAGGATTCGATGCTGTTCTTGAACGTCAACCCCCGGCTCCTGACCGGCGCCGTGCCGGGACTGGACGCGCTCGGTTTCGAGGCGGAGCGGCTCCACTTCCCATACACGCGCCTCGCGCTCGATCTCGTCGAGGTCGAACGCGTGGAGTCCCTGGGAGAGCTCGGTTCCGCGCTCGGAGTTCCCCACGACCTCGGCGTCTCGATTGCTCTGGACGACATCACCTCCGGTTACGGCACGATCAAGTACTGCTCGGGACTTCTGCCTCGCTGGATCAAGGTCGACAGCCAGATCACGCGCGGCGTCGCCGGCGACGGCCAGAGGAGGTCGGTGCTCCGTCTGCTCTCCCAGGTCGCGCAGGACGCGTCGGTGGGGTTGATCGCCGAAGGGATCGAGGCCGCGGACGACCTCGACGTGTGCGTCGCTGAGGGTGTCTTCGCCGCCCAGGGATACTTCCTGGCGCGCCCCACGGAGATCCCCGCGGGGGCCGCGTCCGAGTTCCGCGAGTGGCTCACGGCGCGCGGTATTTCGCCCGGCGAGTCCGAAACGTCCGGCCTGCCCGCCTCGTCCGAAGCGTCCGGCCCGACCGAAGAGGCTTTCCGTGCCGGGAGCGAACCGCCCGAGGGCTTCGACCTCTGAAGGGCGGCGAGGCTCCGCCTCCGTCTCCGTTACCGTCCGTCCGGCTTGACGTCTGGCTCGACGTCGCCTGCGTCTTTCCGACGCGGTCGCAATCGAAGGCCGCGATCGAGGGCGGGAAGATCGAGGTCAACGGCGCGCGCGCGAAGCCCCATCGGGAGGTCCGGCCCGGAGACCGCCTGACGATCACGACCGCGAAGGGCGACCCGCGCGTTCTGATCGTGCGAGGGCTCGCCGAACGGTCGATCCCGAAGGCGCGCGCGCGGGAGCTCTACGAGGACGCCACGCCGCCGCCGTCGCCTCAGGTCGTCGAGGCTCGTCGGCTCGATCGGATGCTGGCTCCCCGGCCCGATGCCGGACGCCCCGACCGCCGGGAGCGGCGCGAGCGCCGGGACCGGAAGGGATACCGAGGGGAGTAGACTGCCTCCATGGACTTCGAGCTCCTCTGCCCGTGCTGCAATGCCCGTTTGAAGATCGACCCGGAGTTGAAGGCCGTGATCGCCCACGAGGCGGCGAAGGCGCCCCGCACCTTCCAGACGGTCGACGACGCCATGGGCGCGCTGAAGACGCACGACGTCGAGCGGGAGAAGAAGTTCGCCGCGTCGATCGAGGCGGAGCGCTCTAAAAAGGACGTCCTGAACCGGAAGTTCGACGAGCTCTTCGACCGCGCGAAGAAGGACGACTCGAGGCCGGTCCGCGAAATCGATCTCGACTAAACCGTCGCGAGCGGATGGACCCGATAGGCGCGGCGGGTCGCGGGGTCAGTCGTGCATTTCGGCCTTTTCGGTCGCGATCCGGCAATCCGCTCACGCCCCCGTCGCGGCTCCGCCCGGACGCGGTAAGACTTTGCGCGGCGCGAGACGCCAAAACGGGAGCGGCCGGCTTGGCTCAGACGCGAGGGAGTGGGGGAGCGGGGGCGGGCGCGACCCCGGAGATCTGATACGCCATCTCGCGCAGGAGGGCGATCCGGCGGGCGACGGGCGGATGGGTCGCGAACAGGTTGGCGAACGCCCCCTGCCGCTCGTTGACGGCGCGGCCGCGCGGATCCTCGATGCACAGGTGCGCGACTCCCTGCTTGATCGACGCCGTGGGAGCGGCCGCGGCGTCGATCTTCTCCAGGGCCGACGCGAGCGCGAGGGGATTGCGGGTCAGCTCCGCGCCGGAGGCGTCGGCCAGATACTCCCGCTCGCGGGAGACGGACAGGGCGACGAGCCGGGCGATGATCGGCGCCAGAAGGATCGAGAGGATCCACACCACGAAGAACACGATCCCGAAGATGCCGGAGCCCCCGCCTCCGCCGCCGTCATCATCGCGATTGCCGCGGCGTCCGCCGGCCCCCCATGAGAGGCCGCGGCTGCCGAAGTCGGAGATGAGCAGCACCGATCCTACGAGCGCCGCTACGACCGTCATGACCCGCACGTCGTAGTTCTTCACGTGGGACATCTCGTGGGAGACGACCGCCTGCAATTCCTCGCGGTTCAGAGTCCCGAGGAGCCCCGCGGTGACGGCGATCGACGACTTCTCGGGCCCGGAACCGGTGGCGAAGGCGTTCGGATCGGGGTCCGGGACGACATAGACCGCCGGCTTCGGCATTCCGGAGGCGATCGCCATCTCTTCGACGACGTTGTCGAGAATCCGTTCGCGCGGATCGGACAGATTCGCGGGGCGGGCGTTCGTAGACTCGAGAACCGCGCGGTCACCGCCGCGAAGCGACCACCACGCCGAACCTCCGCCGAAGAGGAGCGCTCCGATCGTCAGGATCGGAAAACCCGGGGAGAACCCGGAGCCGTACAGGAACATGTCCGCGCCGATCCCGAGGAAAGCGATGAACACGATGAACCCGACGAGGATCGTGGCCGTGCGGCGGAGGTTCCGTTTCTGCTGGTCGTAGAGATTGAGGGAAGTCATCGGTTTTCAGTCGTCAGCCGCCAGTCCCGCATGCCTCCGGGGGGCCCTCATCGAGCGAACCGAGAACCGGGAACCGGCGGCTGAAACTATTTCGGCCGGAGGCCGAGATCCACCTGCGGCACCTCGCGCTCGGAGGCGACCGTGATCTCGAAGAGCTCCACGTGCTGGAACTTGAAGGCCTGAGCGATGAAACTGTCCGGAAAGACTTCCTGAGACGTGTTGAAGCGGGTCGCGATGTCGTTGTAGAACTGGCGCGCGAACCCGATCTTGTTCTCGGTCGACGTGAGCTCTTCCATCAGGGTCCGGACGCTCTCGTTCGCCTTGAGATTCGGGTAGTTCTCGGCGAGCGCGAAGAGCCGCGACAGCGTCTGCGTGAGCTGGTTCTCCTTGTCCGCCGTTTCGGCGACGCCGCGAGCCGTGACGGCGCTGTTTCGGGCCTGGATCACCTTCTCGAGCGTGTCCTGCTCGAACTGCATTTCGCCCTTGACGGCGGCGATCAGATTCGGGATGAGGTCGTGACGCCGTTTGAGCTGGACGTCGATCTGTTTCCAGGCATTGGCCACCTGGTTCTTCAGGGTGACGAGATTGTTGTAGCGCCAGATCGCCCAGATGGCCGCGAAGAAAGCGGCCACGACCAGGATCAGCAGGCACCCTCCGAAAGCGGCCATTGTTCAGTCGCCTCCTCTACCATGAAATACGGATTTTCGTCCGGAATGTTCGGCGGCCGGCTTGGCGCGGGTCACGCGTTCAGGCCCTGCCGAAGCTCCCGCGCGAGGATCTCGACGGCGGACCGGGTGCCGCCCGTCATCTTCTCCTTCCACACGGTCTCGGTCTCGAACCGCCGGTCTCCGATCGCTTCCGACCACGGCCGCAGCGCGGCGTCGAGCTCGCCGGACGACCAGACGTCTCCACCGCGGCTTCGGATCATCGCGATCACGTAGGGCACGATGCGGATGAAGGCCCGCAACGCGGTCGAGCTCTTGATCGAGTACTTCCTTCCGGCGAAGGCGGTCGGAAACGCGCGCGCGGCCGCCTTGAAGTAGTTGAGGAAGAAGCGCCGAGCGTTCTCGCGGAACTCGCGCGCCATCCGTCCCCCGGCGGCGTCCATCGCCGCGAAGACGTCTCGAAGCTCGTCGGCGAGAGACGCCTGGGTGACGGTGCCCTTCCCGATCCCGAGCACCTTGATCTGCCCGCGCAGGGGCGAGTGCTCGTCCTCGTTCAGGCTTCGGATCACGTCGTGGGCCGCCGCCAGGTTCTCGTCCCGGTAGAGCCGGCGGCCGGACAGGGAGATCAGGTGAGACGGGTTCAGCTTCGTGTGCTTGCTGTTGATCGTCACGAAGAGCTCGACCACCTGGTCCGGGGTGAGCGCGTCGAAGACGACCGCCGGGACCTGGAAGTCCTTCAGATTGTGTTTCTCGGCGAGCTGGTGGAGCGCGAGCAGCCGGTGTTGACCGTCCAGGGCACGGAGGATTCCCGACTCCTCCGGGAGCTTCAGGGTCCCGATGTCCGCCCGGCTGCCGGACGACGCAAAATCGAGCCGTTTGTCCGAGACGAGGAGCACGCTGCCCGGGATGGCGGGGAGGGTGCCCGAGTCGGCGCACTGGAGGTAGTAATTGACCAGCTCTTCGATCTTTCTCTGGATGATCGGGCGCTGATAGGCCTGCTCGGACGCGGCGATCCTCTTCTCGAGGAACTCCCAGTTGACGCGACTCGACTTGGCCTTGGGTTTCGAGTGGCCGCGGGTCGTCTGGCTGTTCGGCCCGAAGGAAAGCACTTCGAACCCCACCAGCGACTGCAGGTCGGCTCCCGAGAGCAGAGCTTCGTAGAACCGCACGCCGAACTGATTGAGCCGGAGTGAGGGAACGGAGAGCATCCTGGACCCCCTTATTTCGAGGGGATTATAGAAGATCGGAAAATGACGATTCGAAGGGCAAAATCCACCCCGATCATGGAGGCGTGACGCGGCGCCAGTCGGCGCCCGACACCATTTCTTCGTGAATCTGACTGGCGCCGGTCAGGATCCCCAGCAGCTCGCGCGTCAGGAGCTGCTCGAGGTCGGTGATCGACTCCGGAGTCGTGACCGGAACCGAGCACTCGATCGTCGCCTGTCCGAGCGACGCGAAGAACGGGGAGGACCGGCGGGACCAGTCGTTGTCGTTGCGCCGGTGCTTGGTCATCAGAAATGCCGCCAGCCGGCGCTCGTCCCACGGCTCGGACATGGTCCATCGGAAGTTGGCGCGCGACCCCTTCTGCTGGGTCTCGGGCTTCTCGTCGGCGAGGGCGATGGCCATGAAGTTGCTAGCGGGTTGCTGAAAAAGGGTGTGAGGCGGCGTTGCGAGCGCCGCGGGGTCGGATGCAAGGAGCCGCGACGAAGGCGATGCCTCTGTGCATCGGGGAGGAGCGTCGACGCCGCAGACGGCCCCGCGGCGCCGCAACCGCTTGCGGTGGCTGGCCTTTTGCCGCTAAAACTTTCACAACGAAATCTCACTCGTCACTGAACTTCCTTTTCGTCGCGATGTGCAAAAGGCCAGACACGACGCCCGCATCTTTTTTCAGCAGCCTGCTCCGGACAAGATACACCGGAACGCCGCAGATCTGCCGGATATTGGCTCGTTTCTTGCCTTTTTCCGGCCGAGGAGGACATTCCATGATGAAGAGAACTGCTGCCGCTCTGTGTCTCGTCGCCTTCGTCGCGCTCGCGTCTGCCGCGCTCGCGGAGCGGCGCCCGCACGAGGGGAAAATCGTCCGCATCGACCCGGATCAGAAGGCGCTCGTGGTCGCGGGCGAGAAGAACGACGAGTGGACGCTGTACTGGACGGAGACGACGAAGATGAAGGGCGTCACCGTTCCGGAGCTCCAGGTCGGCGACTCGATCCACTTCGATTACACGGAGAAAGAGGGGAAGATGTGGGTCACGGAGCTTCGGAGAACCCACAGGGCCAAGTCCTGATTTCGCGGCTTCGATTCGAGGGACGGCGGGGCGCGCGCGCCCCGCTTCTTTTTGCCCCCGCAGCGGATCAGAGAGGCCGAGAAGCAGGGATGCAAGCGATGCAGCGATGCAGCGATGCATCAGAGCAGCAGGGAAGGGGAAGATGCGCTCGATGCGCGGAAGGGTACGATGAGCGAAGCCGCCGGGACGCCCGACCACATCCACGCGCCCGGACCGACCGCGGTCGCGCCGACGGCGGTGCGCGTCGCGGCGAACGAGGAGCTCACCGGGCGCGGAGTGACGATGGCGTTCCTCGACTCCGGCTTCACCGCCCACCCGGATCTGGCGCGCAGCGGCCGGCTCCTCGCCTTCCACGCGATCGAGGATCCGTCCGCCTCGCTCGCCGCGTTTTCCGAACCCCGACCCTGGGAATGGCACGGGACGCAGACCTCCGTCGTCGCGGCGGGGGACGGATCGCTCTCGGAGGGTGTCTATCGCGGTCTCGCCTCGTCGGCCCGGGTCGTGCTCGTCCAGGTGGGCCGGGAAGGGTCGATCCACGAGGAGGAGATCGCGCGCGCCCTCGAGTGGCTGCTGGAGAACCATGAGCGCCTCGGCATCCGCGTCGTCAACATCTCCCTTGGTGGCGATCTCGAGGCGCCTCTCGAGCAGAGCCGGGTCAATCAGCTCGCGGAGGAAGCCGTGCGCCGGGGACTGGTGCTGGTCGTCGCGGCCGGCAACTCGGGCGGCGGTCCCCGGCACGCGCCGCTCCCGCCCGCGTCCGCGCCTTCCGTGATCACGGTCGGCGGGTACCACGACTGGCGGGAGGAGAACGGGCGGGCTTTCGCGCTCTACCTGTCGAGCTTCGGCCACACGCCCGAAGGCGTCGCGAAGCCGGAGTTGATCGCGCCCGCCATGGAGGTCGCAGCGCCGATTCTCGAGGGGACGCGCGAGTTCCGCGTCGCCGAGATGCTCACCCGGATGACCACGGCGCCGGACGACGAGCTCGTTGGGCTGGCGCGGGATCACCGCGAGGACCTGGACCTCCCCTCCCAGGGGATCGAGGCGGGGCCCGACGCGGTGCGCGCCGCCGTCATCGATAGGTTGAAGGAGAAGAAGATCGTGGCGGCGCACTACCAGCACGTCGACGGGACCTCCTTCGCGGCTCCCATCGTCGCGTCCGTGGTCGCCCAGATGCTGGAAGCCAATCCCTCGCTGGGCCCCGCCGCCGTCAAGGCGATCCTGATGGCGACGGCGGAACGGATCGAGGGAGCACCCGCGGAGCGGCAGGGCCACGGCGTCGTCGACGCGCGCCGGGCCATCGAGGCCGCGCGGGCCGGGGTGCGCTGAGCCGCTGGATTCGTTATGGGTTTTGAGTTTTGAGTTTTCGGGTTCTTGAAGACCGAAAGCATGGCCGAAGGGGGGTCTCAGGCGTCGCGCACGAGCCGGTTCCACGCGGCCGCGCGGATCCAGACGTTCTGCTGGAAGAGCAGCTCTCCGGAGTCCGCGCGCACGGAGATCGCGCTGGTGCCGTCGTCTGACGGGCCATCCAACGCGCATCGGACCTTCTGGTCCCTGAGCTTCTGGAGCGTTGGAGCGTCGAGCCGCTCGGCCGGCAGGATGAAGATCTCTTCCCCGTTTTCGCGAAGGAAGACGACCACGTGGGCGTGCCCCGACTTCTCCAGCCGACACCTCAGGTCTCTCGCCGCCGTGATCACACGGCTATGAGATTGCAGGAAGTTTGCCACGCGCGGTGACGCGCGGGGTCCGGCTCCAGGAACAACTCCGCCGTGAGCGGGCTCCGCTTTGCGACCCCCTGCGCGCGCAAGGGTGCGCCCGCGACGTCCGAACGGACGGCTTCAGACTATGTCGTGAACGGGAACGCTAGCAGGTGGCGCAAGGCCAATTGCAAGTCGTAATGACCTTGGAACACTGCCCGCCGCATGCAGAGCTGTTCTGTTGGCAGCACGTCGGAAAATGACCCGGATTTCAGTTCACGCATCCACCCCAGCAGCAATACCCGTGAGACTGGTCACCGCAGCAACCAGATTCGAGGGGCTGGTTGGTAACCATGTCGATCGTCTTCGAGGCAGTGAAGGAATAGTTTCGTCCAACCCCAAACTTTTGGAATAATCCATCCCTTTCGTTCCCATCCGGATAGATCCCGTACACATAGATTTCGATAAAGCTGTC
>JBBQNC010000044.1:0-16167 GCA_038329555.1 Thermoanaerobaculia bacterium | reverse complement strand
GCTCCGGGATCTTCATGACGTTTCATGGCGCCATCCTGAAGCACCGCGCGATCTGGCTCGCCCACGTCGTCTCGGTGCCGCTGGCGCTCGTGGCCTTCATCCTCCATCGCCGCGCCGCCGTCCACAAGCTGCAGTTCCGCCGGCTGGCGGCGTGGGGGGTCGGCGTTGCCGCGTTCCTCGGAGCGATGGCGATCGTGGCGCACCTGGAGAAGCCCCCGAAGCGGATCGTCAATACGAACGGAGACACCGTCTTCTTCCCGGCGTCGTCCGAGACCTTCGATCAGGGCCTCCTCGACGGGAAGAAGCTCGCCGCGAACGATTACTGCCAGAGCTGTCACCCCGACTCGTTCCATCAGTGGCAGAGGTCGGCGCACCGATTCTCCTCGTTCAACAACCCCTTCTACCGGAAGAGCGTCGAGCTCATGGCGGACCGGGTCGGGCGGGAGCGCACCAAATGGTGCTCCGGCTGCCACGATCCCGTCGTGCTCTTCACGGGTCAGATGGGGGCGGCCACCCAGGCGACGTTCTCTTACGACTCGTGGGAAGCGCAGCAGGGCCTGACGTGCATGTCCTGCCACTCGATCACCGAGGTCAAGGACGTGAAGGGCAACGGTTCTTACGTCATCGAGGAGTCGAAGCAGTACCCCTTCGCTTTCTCGAAGAACGAGACGCTGCAGGCCGTCAACCGTCTCCTGATCCGGATGGAGCCGTCGCTCCACCGCAGGACGTTCATGAAGCCGGTGATGCGCACACCCGAGTTCTGCTCCGCGTGCCACAAGGTGGCGCTGATTCCGGCTTTGAACTCCTATCGCTGGATGCGCGGGCAGAATCATTACGACACCTGGTACGACTCCGGCGTGTCGGGGCGCGCGGTCCGGTCCTTCTACGACCCTCCGCAGCCGAAGGCGTGCCGGGACTGCCACCTGCCGCCGCAACGGTCCGACGAGTTCGGAAGCCGCAACGGCCAGCTCCGCGACCATCTATTTCCGGCCGCGAACACGGCGCTCCCCTTCATTCGGAACGACCGCGAGACGGAGAAGAGAATCCGCGAGTTTCTCGAGAACAAGGTTCTCTCGATCGATCTCTTCGTCCTGCGCCGCGGTGAGGAGCGCCTGGTCCTCGGCGCCGATCCCGTCTCCGTGCGGCCGGGCGAAACGGTCGAGCTCGACGTGGTCGTCCGGACGCGTGGCATGGGGCATCCCTACACGAACGGGACCGCGGACTCGAACGAGACGTGGGTGTCTCTCGAAGGGTCGGCGGCCGGAGCGCCGTTCGTGCGAAGCGGCGTCCTCGACGCGGCCGGCCGTCTGGACCCGGCCGCCGACATGCTGTCCCAGGTCGCGATCGACCACGAGGGCGGGCACATGGACCGACGTCAGCCGCAGGACATCCACGTGCCCCTCTACAACAACGCCATCGGGCCGGGCGCCGCGCGCGTCGTGCACTATCGGTTCCGCATCCCGGAGGATGCGGCCGGATTCGTCGAGCTCTCGGCGGGGGTTCGCTACCGGAAGTTTTCCCGCGACTACACGACGTTCGCGCTCGGCCCCTCGTCGCCGTCCCTTCCCGTGACGACGTTGACGCGCGACTCGGTGCGTATCCCCGTCGGGAAGCCCGGCCCGGCCGTGGCCGCCGGTCCCGCCGGAAAGCGCGCCAACGCGGACGCGCTCTGGCTTCGTTGGAACGATTACGGCATCGGCCTCTTTCAACAGGGAGACTACCGAGCCGCCGCGAAGGCCTGGACGCGGGTGACGGAGCTCGCACGCGACAAGCCGGACGGGCCGCTCAACCGGGCCCGTGCCGAGATCGCGGAGGGCCGCCTCCAGGACGCAAGGGACTCTCTGGCGCTCGCGGAAGCGAGGCGCCCCGGCTGGCCGAAGACGGCGTTCTTCCGCGCCACTGTCGAAAAGGACGAGGGCCGTCTGCCGCAGGCGGAGGCGGATCTGAAGGCGGTGCTGGCGAAGTTCCCCCTCGACCGCGTCGCCTGGAACAACCTCGGCTCCGTCCAGTGGCTCGCGGGACGCTACGCGGACGCGGCCGCGTCGTACGGCAAGACGCTCGAGATCGACTCGGAAGACGTCAACGCCCATTACAACCTGATGCGCGTCTACCGGGCGCTCGGCGACCGGCCCCGGGCGGACCATCACGAGCAGCAGTTTCGAAAGTACAAGGAAGACGAGACGGGGCGCGCGGTCGCCGCCGATTTCCGGAGAGAGCATCCCTGGGCCAACCGCGAGTCGCAGCCCATCCACGTTCACGAGGAGCCGGAGCCGGCGCCCGCGGCGCCGCCCGCCTGGTCCGCCTCGATCGGACCGAAGGGCTACGAGACGGATCGCGGCTACCTCACCCGCGCTCACCCTCCGATCCAGCGCGAGGGTCCCGGGAAGAACGCGGTCGCCGCGCCGGCGGCCGTATCCGGACGGAAATAGGATCCCGGCGGAAACGGCGCGTGTCAGATACCGCAACGGCCCGCGGCCGACGGCCGGCCGCGCGTTCCTCTCGCACGAGGCGGACGGCGCTCCTTCTCGCGATCGCGCTCGCCGCCTCCGCGGGCCCGGACTGCCGGCGGCGCGAGGAGCCGCGCGTAACGGCCACTCCCGCCCGGAAGCCGACGCCGGCGCCGCCGCCGTCCGTCCGCTTCGAGGAACGGAGCGCGGCAATCGGGATCGATTTCGTCCACGTCAACGGCGCGAGCGGCCGCAAGTGGATGCCGGAGACCATGGGGGGCGGGGTGGGCGTCGTCGACTACGACGGGGACGGGCGCCCCGACCTCGTCCTCGTCTCGGGGGCGTACTGGCCGGGAGACGAACGCGCCCGGTCTCAGAGGTCCTCTCTCGCCCTCTATCGAAACGAGGGCAACGGTGCAGACGGGCTCCCCCGCTTCCGCAACGCCACCCGCGAGGCGGGCCTCGAGCGCGTGTTCTACGGAATGGGCGTTGCGGTCGGCGATTACGACAACGACGGCCGCGAGGATCTGTACGTCACAGGCCTCGGAGGAAACCTCCTTTTTCACAACCGGGGAGGGCATTTCGAAGAGGTCGGCGGGGCGGCGGGCGTCCGCGACTCCGGCTGGAGCACGTCCGCGGTGTGGCTCGACGCCGACGGCGACGGACTGCTCGACCTCTTCGTCTGCCGCTACGTCGAATGGACCCCGAAGAACGACCTCTTCTGCACGCTCGACGGCACCAGCCGCTCCTACTGCACGCCGGAACGGTACGCCGCGGTCTCGTCGCACCTCTACCGCAACCTCGGGAACGGCCGGTTCCGGGACGTCACGAACGCGGCCGGGGTCGGAAGCCGCAACCAGAAGGCGCTCGGCGCCGCCGCGTGGGACTACAACGGCGACGGGAAACCGGATCTCTTCGTTTCGAACGACACGGCGCCGAACAACCTCTATCGGAACCGCGGCGACGGGACCTTCGAGGACGTCGCCGTCGAGGCCGGAGTCGCGGTCGACGAGGCGGGCCGATCGCGAGGCGCGATGGGTGTCGCGTGGGCGGACACGAAGAACGGTCGCGGCGCGACGCTCGCCGTCGGGAACTTTTCGAACGAGCTCAAGTCGCTCTACTGGACGGACACGGGCGAGGTCTTCCTCGACGAGTCCCCGCGCAGCGGAGTCGGTCCCGGTTCTCTGCTCTCTCTGACGTTCGGCCTCTTCTTCTTCGACGCCGACCTCGACGGCCGCCAGGACCTCTTTCTCGCCAACGGTCATGTCGAGCCGACCGTTCAGAGCGTCCAGAAGGCGGTCACGTATGCGCAATCCCCGATCCTGTTTCGAAACTCGGGCGACGGCCGCTTCGACGCCACTCCGGGCGGCGATCTCGCCGCGCCGCTCGTCGGGCGCGGCGCGCTCTACGCCGACCTGGACGGCGACGGCGATCTCGACGTGGTCGTCGCCGTCAACGGAGGCCCCGCCCGGGTCTTTCTGAACCGGACCGACCGGCCGCGGGGAAGCGTCCGCATCCGCCTCGCGGGCACCGGGCGCTCCAGCCGGGATGCCGTGGGGGCCCGGGTGACGGCGCGGATCGCCGGCCGGACACTCACGCAGGAAGTCTCCGGCGGGTCGTCCTACCTGTCCGCGCCGGAGAAGACGCTCACGTTCGGGCTCGGCGCGGCCGCACAGGCCGACGGATTCGACGTCCGCTGGCCCGACGGCCGGAAGCAGACGCTCCCCGCCGCTCCGGGCGGCAGCCGCCTCATCGTCGAAGAACCGGCGGGGACCCCGCTCCCGCGCTGATGGCGGGCGCGGCTGTCGGCCGCGTCGTTCGCTTCGCGAACAGGCGGCCGAGTGAGCGCTCCGCTTGGAACAATGCGGGCAACCGAGGCGCCACGGGAGCTAACGGAGCCCGGCGCCGGGCGTCTGGATCGCCGTCCTCCCTCACTTCTTCGGAAGGACGCGCTCCTGCGGCTCATTCCCGCGGACGATCGGGTACAGCCGTCGGGCCGGCAGGTTCCGGAACTTCTGGGTCTGTCCGCCGGGCCAGACGACCTCGATCTCCGTGACGGTGTCCGCGGGTCCCAGGCCGAAGTGGAGATCGGTGAGCGAGCCCGACGCGTAGGACGAGGACGGATAGAGATCCTTCACCTGGGAGCGGCCGCCCGCCGAGATCCGGACGCGGGTCCCCAGGACGGTCCGCCCGTCTCGTCCGGGATGGAGGTCGATGCCGATCCACGAGCTCGGGCCGGCCGACTGGTTCATGAAGAGGCGCGCGCGACCGGCGAGGTCCATCACGAACAGGTCGAGGGACCCGTCGCCGTCGACGTCCGCGACGGCGCTTCCGCGTCCCGCCATCCGGGCGCGGCCGAGATCGCCGGAGCCCTTCCACTCCTCGAAGCGCTTCCCGTCGACGTTGTGCAGCAGCACGGTCGGCTGCGGATAGGACGGGTCGCCGCCCTCGACGTATTTCGCCTTCCCGCTCTTGTAGTGGCCGAGCTTGCGGACGATCTTCGGCGCGAGATGCCCGCCGACCGCGTAGAGGTCCGGCCAGCCGTCGTTGTCGAAGTCGGCGAAGTGCGTTCCCCAGCGAACGAAACGCTCGCCCGCGCCGGAGGCGCCGGCGGCCGCCGCCCCATCCTCGAAGAGCGCGCCCTCGACGTTGCGGTAGAAGCTGTTCGGCTCCCCTCCGAAGTTCGTGACGAAGAGGCTGGGGCGCCCGGCGCCGAACGGGTCGCCGACTGCGACGCCCATTCCCGCACGGGGGCGGTCGCCCAGGACGCCCGCGCCCGTCTCGGCCGTCGCCTCTGCGAACGTGCCGTCGCCCTTGTTGTGGAAGAGCCGGTTCGACGCGCGGTCGTTGACGAAATAGAGATCGGGCCGCCCGTCGCCGTCGTAGTCCAGGGCGGCGGCGCCGAGCGTCTTCGTGCCGGCCGGGTCCATGGAGAGGCCGGCGGCGGCCGTGACGTCCCGGAACCGGCGGTTCCCCTCGTTGTGGAAGAGGTGGGAGGGCTGGCCGCGATAGTCCTCGGGGACCCGCAGCTGGAACTGGGGCTGCGCCGCCTCCCATTCGGGCGTCGAATCGAGATAGTTCGCGACGACGACGTCGACGCGCCCGTCGCCGTCGGCGTCGAGGAAGGCGGCGCCGACCGAGAAGAGCGGATCCTCGAGACCGGTATTCCGGCCCTCTTCGAAGGTCCCGTCGCCGCGGTTCCAGAAGACCTGGTTGGCGCCGACGTTCGTCAGGTAGAGGTCGATCTGGCCGTCGCCGTCGAGGTCGGCCCAGAAGGCGCCCATCCCCAGCCCGCACGCGCGGATGCCCGCCCGAGCGGTCGCGTCCTCGAACCGTCCGCTCCCGCGGTTCCGATAAAGACGGCCGCACGAGGTCTCATTCGGCTGGCCCCAGTGCGGGATCGAATTCGTGACGTAGAGATCCGGCAATCCGTCGCCGTCGTAGTCCCCGAACGCGCAGCCACCCGCCATCGTGGGGATCATCTTCAACCGGCGCATGTCGTAGGCGGGCCGGAAGTCGATCCCCGACGCGCGCGTCGCGTCGCGGAAGAGGCCCGGGGTCGCAGGCGACGCGAGGGCGAGGGCTACGGAGGCCGACGCCGCCGCGAGCCGCGCCAGGAATCGCCTCATCGGTTCTCGGGCTTTCGGGTTCGGATCGCATCGCGAATCGCGTCCGGCCCGCCCTCTCGGGTGAGCCACTCGTCCCGGAAGCGCCGCAGCCCGTCGGCGTCCTGCGGCGACTGCGGCTGGCCGTAGCGTCCGTCATCCATGCCGTGGAACGGAAGTGGCAGGACGGTCTGCCCCGCGACGGTGTTCTTGTCGGCGTCCTTGTCCCAGCCGTCCAGGACCACGAGCCAGTCGCGCACCCAGCCCGCGGGAAGCGGCGGGAGCGACCTCGCGTCGAAGGTCAGGCGGACCGCGTCGCCGCCCTTCATCACCACGTAACGGTCGTCCGCGGCGGTCAGGAGAGGCCGGACGTCGCCGAAACGCGTGTAGCTCCCCGCCATGTCCGCCCATCGCGGCGCGCGGTCGACGTCGTCGTGCACGAACACCTGGGGGCCGTCGGGAGTTTCGCGCGTCATCCGCGAGAAGCCCCGGAACGAAAGGTCCGCGGCCAGGAGGGGCGCCGCGGAGAGACGCACCGGCGCCGGCTCCTCGTCCTCGTCCGTCGTATAGAAGATCCGGTCCCAGAAGATCGCCAGGTTGGTGCGAATGCGCACCCGCGGATCCTTCCGGTCGAGAACTTCCGAGAGGTCGACGGGGATCGTCTTCGTCTTGCCGGCTGGATAGCCCATCGCCGGAATCGCCGTCTTCCACCCCCCGCGTCCGTCCGGCACGTCGAGCTCGGGCCCGAAGGGCCGCGGTCCGCCGCCCTGGGAGAGGGAGACGTTGATCGAGGTGTCCGCGTAGAAGATCCACCCCGTCAGATACAGCATCACGCGCGAGGCGTGTGCCGCCTCGGGCAGCGTCAGGACGAGGTCGTGGGGGGCGACGATACCCTGGTAGCGCGTCGGGGCGAACCCCGCCAGGTGCCGCCCGTCCTGCCGCGCGATCTCCCCCGTGCGGTCCCGGCCCCTCTCGTCGGCGGCGCGCGGAGTCCGGGGCCGGGCCACGGTGAAGAGCCGCTTGGCGGGAAAGGGGGGCGGGACCATCTTCTCGTTCGAGACGACCTGCACGCCGGCCGGATGGTCGAGGGCGGAGACCTCGACGAGGTCGAAGTAGGCCGTCTCCCACAGCTCCTCGGTGAAGTCGAGGTGCAGCCGGCCCTCGGGATCGGGGCGAAGGAGGGAGCCCTCGACGACCAGCCACTCGCGGGTGTCCGCCGCCGCCTGGTGGACGCCGTCGTAGAGGAGACCCGCGGGCGCGCGCCCGAGAGCGTCGGTCACGAAGCCCCAGACCTTTCCGTCGAACGCGTAGAGAAACGGGCAGGACCCCTTGAGCTGCTGGATCTCCTTGACGAGGGTGCGCGCCGGCGGCGACAGCGCGTTCTGCGGAATCCCGTTCGTCCAGACGACTCGCAGGACGTCGGGCCGGCGGACCGCGCCGAGCCCGAGGTGTGTGACGGGTCGCGTCGCGGTCGAGAACGCGTAGAGGCCTCCCGCCTTCACCTCGATCTCCGACCCGTATCCGAGCCGGTTCACCTTCGCGGACCCCGTCGGGAGCCCCTCCAGCGCGACGTCGATCCACCCGTTCGCGTTCCCGCCCTCGTTCTCGAAAAGGAGGGCGCCGCCTTCCGGGGTCACCAGGACGAGGTCGAGGTCCCCGTCCGCGTCGGCGTCCACGGCCTCGGCGTCGACCGACGGCGGAAAGGTCTGCTCGACATGCACGAAGGAGCCGGAACCGTCGTTGCGAAAGAGAGCGGAGCCGCGGCGGGAGGACAGGAAGAGGTCGAGCGCGCCGTCGTTGTCGAAGTCGAAGAGGAGCGGCCGCCCGCCCGCCGGCATCTCGCGGCCGGCGAGGAAAGTCCCGTCGCCGCGGTTCGTGCCGACGAAGGCCGACGCATCCGTCGTCCAGACCAGGTCCGGCCGGCCATCGCCGTTCACGTCGCCGGCCGCGACGTCGACGACCATTCCGGCCGCGGGAAGGCCGGCCTCGCGGGGCGTGAACCGGCCTCCGCGGAGATTGTCGAGCAGCACGAGCCCGCCGCCCGCCCGGGCCAGGACGACGTCGGAATCCCCGTCCCGGTCGTAGTCGGCGATCGCGGCGGCGCGGGACGCCGTCGCCCCCGAAAGACTCCCCATCGCCGTCGCGGTCGCGTCGGCCCACGTCCCGTCGAGGTTGTTGCGGAGAAGGCGGTCGCCCGTGGACGACGACACGTAGAGATCGAGATCGCCGTCGGAGTCGTAGTCAACGGGATTGACCGTCTCGCCTTCGGCGAACGCGGTCCTTCGCCAGCTGCTCCCTACGCCGGACCAGATCGTCCCCGGGACGACCAGGTCGAGCTCTCCCGAATTGTCGACATCCGCGACGGCGAGACGGTGCGCGGGGCCGGACCCGGGCACGGCGACAGCAGCGGCGGCGCCTGAGTCGCCGCGGCCGGCCGGGGCGACCGCGAGCCCGGTTGCGCCCGCGAAGGCGAGGTCGCGTCCGCCGCGCCCGAAGACCTTCACGGCGGCGACGCCCTTCAGGGCGGCGAGAGCGGGGCGCCGCTTCTCGACGAATCGCACCGGGATCGCCTTCGGCCGGTTTCGCAGCCGCGCCGCGAGCTCGGGGGACCAGTCCTCGATCGGGATCCCGAGGACGCCGGGCTCGACGTCGTGCCGCGACTGCTGGTACCGAGGCGTGCCGCGGAGGAGGTTCTCGAGGATCTTCGCCTTGATCCCCGCGGCCCCCGCGTCGGATCCGTCCTGCGCGGCCCCGGCTTCGGTGAAGGCGCGGTCGATGCGCGGCTCGCGGGGCTCCGCCGCTCGACGCAGGCGCTCGAGAGCCGCCGCCGAACGCGTCCGGTCGCCTGCGGCGCGATCCGTCTCCCAGAGGCGGAGCAGGAGGAAGACGTTCTCGGGCGCCTGCGCGAGCGCCCCTTCCAGATGCTGACGGGCGCGGCTTCGATCCGCCGCCGACGGAGACGCCAGGAGCAGACGCGCGGCGTTCCAGCGGGACGCCAGGTCGCGGGGATTCGCGCGTGCCGCTCTCTCGAACGCGGCGACGGCGGCGGCGCTCTCGCCGGCGGCCTCGGCCCGCAGCCCCTCCAGGGCGAGAACACGCGCGTCGGACGGAGCCAGCCGCAGAGCGCGGGCGAGGAGGGTCCCCGCTTCCGTGGGTTCCTTCGCCCGCAGCGCCGCCACAGCCCCGTCCGACCACCCCAGCGGCTCTCCCGGCGCCAGGCGGCGAACGGCCGCGAATCGGGTCTTCGCCGCCGGCAGGTCCCCCTCCTCGAGCGCGGCGAAACCGACGTTCTTCTCCGACTCGAGCCGCGACAGATCGCCCGCGGAGGAGGGTGACGGCGACGGCCCCGCCGCGGGAGAGGCGGCGAGGAGGCGCGCGGCGACGAGGAGGACGAGCAGGGCGAGAGGAGACATGCGCGGTCGGACCGGCGCGCCGCTACGAGACCGGGGCCGCCTCGAGGGTCGCGCGGACCGCTGCCGCGATACGCACGTACGCCTCCGTCACGGGAGAGTCCGGCACGCCGAAGACGATCGGACGGCCGGAGTCGCCGCCGATCGCGACCTTCGGATCGAGCGGGATCTCCCCCAGGAACGGCACCCGGAGCTGCGTGGCCGTCTTTTCGCCGCCGCCGTGCTTGAAGATCTCCTCGCGATTCCCGCACTTCGGGCAGATGTAGTACGACATGTTCTCGATGATCCCGAGCACCGGGACGTTCACCTTCTGAAACATCGCGAGGCCTTTGCGCGCGTCGATCAGGGAGACGTCCTGAGGGGTCGTGACGATGACGGCGCCGGAGAGGTGGATCTTCTGCGTGAGGGTCAACTGCGCGTCGCCGGTCCCCGGCGGCAGGTCGATCAGGAGAAAGTCGAGCTTGCCCCAGGCGACGTCCTGAAGAAACTGCTCGACCGCCTTCATCACCATGGGGCCGCGCCAGATCACGGGCTGATCGGCGTCCATCAGGAAACCGAGCGACATGACCTTGACCCCGTACCGCTCGATGGGAACGATCTGGTTCTCGGGGTTGATGAACGGCTTCTCGTCGATCCCCATCATCATCTGCTGCGACGGGCCGTAGATGTCGGAGTCCATCAGTCCGACCCGCAGGCCGAGCTTCGCCAGAGCGAGCGCGAGGTTCGCCGCGACCGTCGACTTGCCGACGCCACCCTTCCCGGAGGCGACGGCGACTTTGAAGCGGACTTCCTTCAGGAGCGCGGCGTCCGCGGGAGGGACGCCAGCCGCCCCGCGCGGCGGCGCGGCCGCGGGAGGCTGGACCGCGAGACGGATCGTCACCGCGTTCACTCCGGGAAGGGAGCGCAGCTTCTCCTTCGCGTCGCGCTCGATCTCTTCGGCGGCGCGCGGCGACTCGGTCATGATCTCGAGCCGGAAGGACACGTTTCCGCCGCCCACGGTCAGGTCCTTGACGAAGCCGAACGAGACGATGTCCCGCGATAGACCGGGAAACTTCACCGTCCGAAGTGCCTCGAGGACGCGTTCTTCGGTCAGCTCCGTGGATGTGGACATTCCGCCTCCGCGGGCGAAATTATCACGCGCTCCCGGACGCGATCGCGGCCGCCCCCTTTCGGCGCAGGTCCTCGACCGCCTCGCGGGCCGTATCGGTCAGCCTGGCACGATCCTTCGCTTCGAGCCCTGTGACGGGGATGAGTTCGCCGATCACGACGGCGACCGGCCCCGACGTCGGCAGGAGCGATTCCCGCGGCAGCACCCGCCGCGTCCCCGCGATGCCGACCGGGAGCAGCGGCAGGCCGGAGCGAAGCGCGAGGAGGGCCGCCCCCTTCTTGAACGGAAGCAGGTCACCCGTCCGTGTCCGCGTCTCCTCCGGGAAGATCACGACGGATCGTCCGCCCTGGAGGCGCGCGAGCGCGGCCTCGACCGTCGCGGCGCTCCGGCGCCGGTCACCGCGATCGACGGGGATGAAGCCCGCCGCCCGGATCGACCATCCGAGGACGGGAACGCGGAACACGCTCCGTTTGGCGAGAAACCGCACCTGCATCGGAAGGCACGACAGCAGCACGAGGATGTCGGCGAAGCTCTCGTGGTTCGCAACGATCACCGCGCTCTCGGCGCTCGCGAGGCGCTCGCGGCCCTCGACGCGCACGGGCACGCCGGACATGACGAGGATCGTGCGCGCCCAGCCCCGGGCAAAACGGAGGAACCAGCCCCCCCGCGGCGGCACGAAGGCGGCGACGATCGCGGGCAGACCGAAGATCAGGGTCGCGAGGGCGATTCCGAGCCAGAGGACGGCCGCCCGCAGATTCCGCATCCGGCCGGGATGCTAGCGCACGGCGGACCTGGACGATCGCCCATCCGTCTCCGTAGACGAGCGGCCCCGGGCGCGGCCGCCGCGGGCGTAAGTCCCAGATTACAATGCCCGTGCGATGTCCCCGCCCCAGGAATCCGCCACCGCGATCTTCTACCGGAACATCCGGTGGCTTCGCTTCGTGGACCGGTTCGGCCGCCGGGGCCAGGGGGCCGTCGAATACCTGGGAGGTCTGGCCGAGCTCGCCGGACAGACCGTGGTCTCCGCGTTCACCCGTCCCTTCTACGCCAACGAGGTCCTGCGCCAGATGGACGAGGTCGGCGTCAAGTCGGTCTCGATCACGGGAATCACGGCGCTCTTCACCGGCATGGTGCTGGCGCTCCAGACCGCGTACTCGCTCGCCGCGTTCGGGGGAAAGACCTTCGTGGGACGGGTCGTCTCACTCTCGCTCGTCCGCGAGCTCGGGCCGGTCCTGACGGCGCTCATGGTCGGCGGCCGCGTGGGGTCCGGGATCACGGCCGAGCTCGGCTCGATGACCGTGACGGAACAGGTCGACGCGCTCCGGACAATGGCGATCTCGCCCGTCCGGCGGCTCGTCACGCCCCGGGTCATCGCGACGGTCCTCATGATGCCCGTGCTGACGGTGCTCGCCGATTTTCTAGGGATCCTGGGCGGCCTCGCCATCGCCGTCCTCGAGCTGCAGATGAGCGCCCAGGACTACCTGACCAGCATCTGGAACCAGCTCCAGATCTCGGACATCATGAGCGGCCTCGCCAAGACGTTCTTCTTCGGGTTCGAGATCGCGATCATCGGCTGCTGGAACGGGCTCCGGACCGAGGGAGGGGCGGCGGCGGTCGGCGTGGCAACGACCCGGACCGTCGTGTTCGCGTCCATCTGCGTTCTGATCTCCGATTTCTTCCTGACGAAGCTCTTTCTGTCGCTATGAAGTTTCCGGGAGCCCGTCCATGAGCGCCCCGGCCCGCGCGGAGCGCACGCCCGCGCCGGAGGCTCGCGGCGAAGCGGTCATCGAGTTCTCCGACGTGTGGAAGCGCTACGGAACGCGGGAGATCCTCGCCGGCGTGAACCTGACCATCTACCGCGGAGAAGTCCTCTGCATCCTGGGGCCTTCGGGCACCGGCAAGAGCGTCGCGCTGCGCCACATCAACGGGCTGACGAAGCCGGATGCCGGGGACGTCAAGGTCTTCGGCGAGTCGATCGTGAAGCTCGACGAGGAGGAGCTTTTCCCGCTCCGGCGGCGGCTCGCCATGCTCTTCCAGGGCGGTGCGCTGTTCGATTCCATGAACGTCGAACAGAACATCGCGTTCCCGATCCGAGAACACACCGACAAGTCCCCGCGTGAGGTCGCGGAGATCGTCGCCGAGAAGCTGATGATGGTCGGCCTGCCGGGGACGCAGACGAAGATGCCCTCCGAGCTCTCCGGCGGCATGAAAAAGCGGGTGGCTCTCGCGAGATCCATCGCGCTCGAGCCGGAGATCATCCTTTACGACGAGCCGACCACGGGCCTCGACCCCGTCACGTCGGAGAAGATCGCCCAGCTGCTCGTCGATCTGAACCTGCGGATGCGGACCACGTCCGTCGTCGTCACGCATGACATCGTGGCGGCGCGCATGGTCGCCGACCGGCTCGCGTTCCTCCACCAGGGCCATTTTCAGTTCATCGGCACGTTCGACGAGGCGGCGCGGTCGGGCCACCCCGTGCTGCAGGAGTATTTCCGGGCGATGGGATTCCCGTGCGGCACGGGGGCGTACCCCGCCGTCGGCGAAGGGAGATAAACGTGGTCACGGAGCACCAGGTCGGCCGGCGGTTTCGGGTCGGCCTCGTCGTCCTGATCGCCCTGGTGGCGATCATGTCGGGGATCTTCATGGTCGGCCGCCGGGCGAACCTGTTCAAGAAGAAGTTCCCGTACGAGACGCGCTTCGAGTCCGCGTCCGGGCTCGTCGCGGGGAATCCCGTCCGATTGAACGGCGTCACGGTCGGCAACGTGCTCGAGGTCGTGCTCTCCCCCGATCCCGCGGATCGGACGGTCCGCGTCGTGTACGACGTCGACCGGCGCGCGGCGCCCCGCCTGCGAAAGGGGACGCGCGCATCGATCAAGACGATCGGGCTCCTCGGGGACAAGTACGTGGACCTCGAGGGGGGCACCGCGGAAGAGCCCGAGGTGCAGATCGGCGGAGACATCCCGGCCGCCCCCGGAGCCGGGATCGAGAAGCTCCTCGAAGGCAGCGGAGATCTCCTCACGGACCTCTCCGCCATCGCCCGCTCCTTGAAAAACATCTTGACGCGAACGGAGCAGGGCAAGGGCTTCCTGGGCGCCCTGACGAGCGACAGCGCGGAGAGCGCGCGGCTCGGCAACGACCTCCACGGCACGCTCGGCTCCTTGAACGCGATCCTGAAGAAGATCCAGGAGGGCCACGGCCTGGTGGGCCGGCTCGTGATCGACGACAAGTACGGCCGAGAGACGGGCGATTCCCTCCGCGCGGCGATCCGGTCCGTCCAGAACGTCTTCGGGAAAATCGACGACGGCATGAAGACCAACTCCGGAGCGATTCCCGCTCTGCTCGCCGATCCAGAGGGGAAGAAGAAAGTCTACGCACTGCTCGACAACCTCTCGACGGCGGCCGTGTCTCTCGTCGGGGTGACGTCTCAGCTCGAGAAAGGCAGCGGTGCTCTCCCGCTGCTGCTCCGAGACGAACGGTTCGGAAAGGAGTTCACGAACAACCTTCGGAACTTCTCCCGCCGGCTCGACTCGATCGCGCGGAAGCTCGACGACGGCGAGGGCACTGCGGGCAAGCTCATCAACGATCCGGCGATCTTCGACGCCGCGAACAGCCTGGTGATCGGGGTCAACGAGTCGAAGCTGCTTCGCTGGCTCGTGCGCGACCGCCAGAAGTCGGGGATTAAGAAGCGGTATGCGGACTCGCACGGCCCCGCGGTTCCCGACGACGACGGCCGGGCCGCGTCCCCGGCGGAGACACCGGTGCCCACGCCGACCGCGCCGCCCGCCGAGAAGCCGGCGCCGCAGGCGCGGACGCCGCGGTGAACGTCCTCGTCACCGGAGGGGCCGGCTTCATCGGATCGCACGTCGCCGACCGCCTCCTGGCGCGGGGCGACCGCGTGGTCGTGCTCGACGACTTCGACGACTTCTACGATCCCGCGCTGAAGCGCAACAACGTCGCCGGGCACGCCGGCTCCCCCGACTACCGGCTGGTCGAAGGGGACATCCGAGACCGGACACTGGTGATGCGTCTGTTTGAGGAGGAGCGTTTCGACGCGGTCGTTCACCTGGCCGCTCGGGCGGGGGTTCGGCCGTCTCTGAACGACCCCACACTTTACGAGGAGGTGAATTGTCTCGGAACGCTTCGCCTGCTCGAGGCGGCCGTCGCGCACGGAAGGCCGCGTTTCGTCTTCGCTTCCTCATCGTCGGTCTACGGAATCGGCTCCAGAATCCCATTCTCCGAAGATGATCCGGTCGATCGGCCAATTTCGCCTTACGCGGCCACCAAGAGGGCGGGCGAGCTCCACGTCTTCACATTCCATCACCTCCACGGCCTCGACGTCGTCTGCCTTCGCTTCTTCACGGTGTACGGCCCCCGCCAGCGGCCGGAGATGGCCATCGCCCGGTTCATCAGTGCCATCGAGCGCGGAGAACGGATCCCGGTCTTCGGAGACGGCGCGTCCCGGCGGGATTACACCTACATCGACGACATCGTGGACGGAGTGGAAGCAGCGCTGAAAAACGCTTCTGGCTTCGACATCATCAATCTCGGTGGCTCGCGTCCGGTGACTCTCTCGGCTCTCGTCGCGGAGATCGAGAGGGCGACTGGCAAGAAGGCCCTGATCGACCGTCAGCCAGATCAGCCCGGGGACGTTCCGGTCACCTTCGCGGACGTCCGCAAAGCGCGTGAACGACTTGGTTTCGAGGCCAGGATCCCGCTCCCGGAGGGGATCCGGCGGAGCGTGGAATGGCATCGAAGCCTCGAACAGGAGCGATGACGCGATGAACATCTGCATGGTGGGAACGGGTTACGTAGGGCTCGTGACGGGAGCCTGCCTCGCCGACTTCGGCATGGACGTCGCGTGCGTCGACAAGGACGAGGCCAAGATCGCGGCACTCCAGAGCGGCCAGATCCCCATCTACGAGCCGGGCCTCGAGGAGATGGTCGCGAAGAACGAGCGCGCGGGCCGGCTTCGCTTTACGACCGACTTGAAGTCGGCGATCGAGAACTCGCTGGCGATCTTCATCGCCGTCGGCACCCCGCCTCGCTCGGATGGCTCGCCCGACCTCACGTTCGTGCGCCAGGTCGCCGAGGCCGTCGCCCTCCACATGAACGGCTACAAGGTCTTGGTGACGAAATCGACCGTGCCGACCGGAACGGGAAAGATGATCGAGGAGATCATGCGCGACAACGGGGGAAAGCACGATTTCTCGATCGTCTCCAATCCCGAGTTCCTGCGTGAGGGATCGGCGGTCTCCGATTTCCTTCGCCCGGACCGCATCGTCATCGGCGCCTCCGACCGCCGGGCCGTCGAAGTCATGCAGGAGATCTACAGCCCCCTGTACCTGATCCAGACGCCGTTCGTCATCACGGACGTCGCGTCCGCGGAGCTCATCAAGTACGCCTCGAACGGATTCCTCGCGGTGAAGATCTCCTTCATCAACGAGATCGCTCGGCTCTGCGAACTGATGGGCGCCGACGTCCACGACGTCGCACGGGGGATGGGCCTCGACCGCAGGATCGGGTCGAAGTTCCTGCACCCGGGACCGGGGTTCGGCGGCTCCTGCTTCCCGAAGGACACGTCCGCGGCGGCCGATCTC